>NZ_BAAHAR010000047.1:0-71095 GCF_054777395.1 Nocardiopsis oceani | reverse complement strand
GCCGTCGCAGCGAAGCGGGTCAAGGTGGAGCGCCAATGACGCGCGAAGCGCTCGATGGCGACGACCTTGAGGCGCGCAGCGGAGACGGCCACCATCAAGCGGCAGGAAACGGGGAAACCACCCGCACGAGACCAACACCCCCACGGGCAAACCCCACCCAACAGCCCCCACCCAACAGCCCCAACCCACTGAGCACCCACCACGCCTGAACCCACCCACCGAGCGCCCACCCACGGGTGCTGTCAGGCGCGCCCCAACTCCAACACCCGCAGGTGGCTTGCAAGCCTGTCACGCCTCTTCCGCCAGTCCTTTCGCTCAGCTCGCTCAGCTGTCCCGGAAGCGTTCGGTGAGCGGGGGCAGGACCGGGTACTCGGCGAACTGGCGCAGGGACATCACCGCGGTATCGGACCAGGGCAGGCGGTGGCGCCAGCGGGTAGCCAGGCATACGTCGGTGGCTTGGTCGACCTCCGGCCAGCGATCCGGGTCGGCGGATCCGGTGAGGCGGTGGGCGACGAGAGCCGTGGAGAAGGCGTCCAGGAAGGCTTGGACCAGGTCGGGGCGGGCCCGGCTGATTCCGGCGTCGGGGCGCAGGGAGAGGTCGGCGGCGCGGGCGTGGCGGTCCACGAGGTAGAGCTCGGGGCTCAGGTGCACGCTGCCCATGCCGAGGGACTTTCCCATTCCGATCTTGTGGGCGTGCTCGGGGTCGGTGGGGTCGCCGCCGCCGACCGGGTTGGCGAGCAGGAGGGCGCGCAGCAGGGCGCCGAGTTCGGCGTCGGTGAGGTTGGTGAAGGTGATTCGGGACCGCAGGGTGAGGCCGTCCCGGAGCGGGACGATGTCGCGCTGGGTGTCGCGGGGCGGGCCCGCGGCCGCGTCCGGTGGCAGGACGGCGATGCCTAGGTCGTCTTGGGCGCGCTCGTCGTAGCGGACGGGGTTGCCCAGCCGCGCGTCGTGCCGATGCAGGTAGGCCTTGTAACCACCCAGCCTGACCCGGCCCTCGTGCGACCACGTGACGATGTCGGGGCGGTCACCCGAGGCCGCGTCGGGCCCCTGGACAAGGTAGTTCGCGAAGCAGCCGCGCTGGGGCGAGAGCAGCCGCACGCGCAGGGCAGCACCGTCCGGGTAGTCGGGGTCGGGGTCGGTGCTGAGTGCGTTGCCGAAGGACACCCTGCCCTTGAGCGCCCCGGATTGGCCCGCGAACACGTCGGTGTCGCCGAACAGCGCACGGCACACGTCCACGGTGCGCCCGGCCCGGTCGGAGCGGTTCGCGTCGCCGTGCTGCGGGCTGAGCACCTCCTTCGGGACGGCGCGGCGGATCGGGTTGTCGTCGCTGACCGCGATCCGGTATCCGCCGGAGCGCCCGAAGGAGACCACCTGGCCCGGGAGGTCGACGTCGAACCATACGGGTTCCAGGCTGCTCCTCGGCAGTCCTCCCCCTCCGGCCCCGGCGACGGGCGGCCGTTCGGGGTCGTTGCCCCCGGCCCCCAGAGTGTCGGGAAAGGCGGCCCGCTGGTAGCCGGTGACCTGCTCCGCCGATTCGAACAGCTCCACCATGGCGTCGGGGACGGGGAGGCGTCCGGTGCGCAGGTCGCGGGGCCGGGGGAACAGGTAGGCGTTGCGCCGGTTCCCCGCGGCGGCCCCGGTCAGGACCACCAGGGCCGGGACCACACCGCCTCCGGCAGGTCCGGTGTGGTCGGCCAGGTGGGCGCGGGCCTCTTCCTCGGTGGGCGCGACGGCGGCGACCTTGCGCTCCCCGGGCAGGTGCACCGCGTACACCCAGCGGTGCTGCAGACGGCCGTGCTGTGCGTGGGCGGCGGGGACGTAGGTGTTGCCCCGAGGCGGGTCGGGAAAGTCGGTGACCCCGAAGTCCCAGGTGCGCAGGCTCTTCCGGAGCACGTTGAAGGACACCTTGAGGGCCCGGCCGGGTTCGGGTTCCAGGGCAGTGGCGGGGACCTCGACGACGAACCACCCCTCACCCCGGGGTGCTCGGTACAGGAACCCCTGCTTGGTGCTCAGGCCCGCGCGGCGTTTGCGGTAGTGGCCGTGTTGTTGCGCCATGACTTTGCGGGCCCGCGTGGACAGGGAGCTGTCGGAGCTGTCCGGGTCGATGCGCACCGGGGCTCGGAAGAACAGCATGGGCGTGTTCACCGGGCCGCTCTCCCCGCTGGTGAGCATGCGGAGCGTGTTGCGGACCAGGCCGCGCAGGGTGGAACCGGGCACGGCGGGCAGTGACCGGCCGCCGTGCGGGAAGCGGGTGGAGGCGGACACCTGCCCCCGGCCCATTGTCTGGCCGACGAAGGTCGGGGTGAGCGTGGTCAGGGTGAGATCGATCCAGCCCGAGTACGTACCGGGGACGGTGCGGTCGTGTGAGCGGAGCAGGTCGCCGGTGTGGTGCACGGAGTGCAGTGCGGTAGCGGGCAGCGGGGCCTCGGCCAGCCGGACCAGGCCGTAAGGGGCTGTGGCCCGGTAACCGCCGGGCCGCCTGCCCGGTCCCACCCGGTCGGCCACGTGCCGCGGGTCCACCATCAGTACTCCTCGGTCCGGTCCCCGGTACCCACCTCGAACTCCGGCCCGGTGGGTTTGGCCCCGGCGCACAGTCCCGTAAGCCGGTGGAACACCACCCCGACCGCGCCCGTGACGGGATCCTCCGCCCAGTACTCCCGAACGGTCAACCAGGTGCCGGTGCTCTCCAGAGCGGAACGCCCCCGTTCCGGCAGCGGGCGCGGACGCCCGGAGAAGTCGGTCCACGCCACCGGCAGTACCGCCTCGGTCCCCGAAGGCTCCCGGGTCACCGATAGGGGCACGTCACCCTCCAGAGTGCGGCTGTGGGCGGTGCCGGTCCACCCCTGGAGCAGGAAGGACCGGTCACGGGGGCGCAACCACGCGGGCAGGGGGCCGGGCGCGTCGGCGCTGACCCACCCCGAAACCGCTTCCTCACCGAGGCGGATCTGCGCGTGCGGGCCGAACACGAGCACCTCCAGGACCCGCCAGCGGTCCGTCGCGGGGTCGAGGGAGGGCGCGGAGAGGTGTTCGGTGGGCGGGCTGTCCGATCGGCGCCACCGGCCGTCGGGGCTGGATCCGGTGATCCGGCCGTCACCGAGCTCGGCCAGCAGCCACTGTGGGCCGCCGGAGGCCCCGGCAGGTCCGGCCGCGTCCAGGGCACGGCAGCGGTCGCCCCGGACGAACACGTCGGCCAGTACCTCGTCGATCCGCTCGGGTGGGAGCGGCCGGACCGTCACACCGGCCGGGGCCGGCGGCTCATGGGCCTCGACACTCACGTCTGATCCTCCTCTGCCCGGGGTTTCCCGCCTGCCCGGGATTCCACCCCTGCCGGGGGTTCCGCCCCGTATCCCTCACCAGCCCCCGTCTCGGGCTCGACGCCGTGCCCGTGGTCCGCTTCGGTGAGCCGGGTGTGCAGGGCGGCGAGCCACCCGCGCACTGTCCTTGCCGCCTCGCCGTCCGGAGCGCGCAGGGCGGACAGGAGGTCCACCCGCTCCGGTTCCTCCCCGGTTCCCTTGTAGGTGACCAAGACGGCCCCGGTGGCGGAGAGCCTGCCGTTGCCGCTCCCGGCTCCCGCGCCGAGCGTATCGAGCGGGACGGTGGCCAGTTCCCGCACGACCAAGGCGAGCAGGCCCCGGATCGCGTCATCGGGTTCGGTGATGTCCAGGACGGCCTCGGACGACCCCCCGCAGTGCAGGTCCTTGGTGAACAGGCGGCCGTTCACGGCGTCCCCGAACAGGGCGTCCACCGTCAGGCGGGTGGTCGTCAGGGGCGCCCCGCCGGTCAGCACGGGTGTGGCACGCAGGCGGATCCGCGCGGGGACGGGCGGGACCGGAGGGGCGCCCGGCCGGTGCACGGTGTCGGCGCCCCACCAGTGATCGTGCCACGCCCGCCAGTGCCCGCACTCCCCGTCCCTCTCGGAACCCCTCTGCGCCCCGGCTTCCCGCGACGCACCCGCTCCCCGCAGGTGCTCGGCGGCGTCGCGGACCAGTCGGCCGCCCAACCGCTTGAGAAGCGCGAACAGCGCGGCGTCTCCGAGGACCGGGCGGACCTCCACTTGGTCGTCATCGTTACCGGAGACGGTCGGCCGCCGCCGGTGCGCGCGATCTACCTCGGCCAGCCGTCCGTCCTCGGGGACGTCCCCGATCAGGAGCAGGCCCGGACGCAACGAGGAGGCGTCGGAGGACGGTGGTGTCTCGGGGGCGGGTTCGGCGCGTTCCGCCACGTTCAGTTCCAGGCGCAGCTCGGCCCGCTGCCGCCGGTCCACGCTCAGGGCCCTCGCGGCCAGGTGGGCGGCGATCGCGGTGCGACCGTGCTCGTGCAGCCCGGTGTCCAAGAGGGCGGCCAGGTCGGTGGCTCCGGAGGCCGCCAACGCCTCACGCCCCTCCCGCCAGCGGTTCTCCCAGCCACGGGAGTGGTAGCCGAACCACCCGGGCTCGTCGGTGAGATCGTGGCGGACCGCGGCCCACCGGGTGGCCCGCACCGCCCCGTGGCCGCGGCCCGAACTCCCGCCGATCCGGATGCCCGGGCCGTCGCCGCCGAACCCCCGTGCCGCCAGGACGAACTGGGTGAGGAGCCGGGCCTCGTCGGCGAGGGCTGCTATGTGCAGCCGCAAGTGGGCGGTGAACACCGTCCCGGCGGGCAGGACCTCCCACTGCCACATCCGCCCGGATCGCACGGCGCCGGTGGCGGGGTCGACCCGGGTGCCCACCCGCACTGTGACCGGGGCGGACTCCGGCAGGGTGGCGTGGGCGTCGTCGACATCCAGGGCGCTGGGTGACGGGGCCGAAACGCCCGTTCCGGTGGCTGCGTGCGCGTTGCCCGAACCCAGGAGGGCGGCGGCGCCGGCGGGGTCCGCGGTGCGAGCGACGAGTTCGTGGCGGAGCAGGCCCGCGAGCGTGGTGGCACGCAGCCGGGGCTCTCCGGTGCGCGGGTCGCGGTCGAGTGAGAGGTCCACGTCGCTCTCCGCGGCGTGCCGGGGCGTCGCCCGTGCGGCGCCCACGTGGGCGTCGGTGAGCAGGAGCAGCCGGGCCGTGAGCTCCCACACCACGGCGTCCGGACGAGGGCCGTGCGCGTCTACGGGTCCCGTGGTCACCGCGCCGCACCCCCGCCCCGGGGCCGTTCCTGCTCGGTGCGCAGGACCCGCGCCGCCTCCGCCAGCCAGGAGGAGACCAGCAGTAGGCAGAGCCGCGCGGAGGCGCGGTGTTCCCATCTCTCGGCCTGGTCCGAGAGTCCGCTCTTCCGATCGCTGGGCGGCAGACCGTCCGGGGACGCGAGGTCGACGGCGGCCACGGCCCGGGCGTAGGCCGGTTCGTGGGCGAGCCGGGGGCGGTTGGCCCGCCACCAGGTGACGGCGGCCTCCCCACCGGAGAGGCCCCCCAGCCACCGGTGGACCGTGGTGTGCCCCGGCCCTTCGGGTTGGGCGAGCCGCGCCCGCTGTAGCGCGCGCACGGCCCGTTCCCGGAGTACCTTGTGCGGCCCGGAGCCCGAGGACGCCCCGGAGAGGGTATGTGCGAGCGCGGTCAATGCCTGGTCGGGGGTGCGGTCGGTACGGGCCACCACCTCGCGCAGCCGCCCCAAGAGGCTGGGGGTGAGCGGGGCGAGCGTGCCCGCTGAGGCCCGGGCCAGGGCGCGCGCGTGGTCGCGGACCGGCTGCGCCGCGGCGTTCCACAGCAGTTCGTCGTACAGGGCTCCCAGTTCCGCGTCGCGTTCGGGCCGCAACGGGTTGGGGGCCTCGAGCACGCGGCCGTCCGGCAGGGTGGCGGTGCCCTCCCGCCGGGCGGGCACGGGTTCGGACATCGGGGGGAGCGGTTCGGGGCGGGGCGGTGGCGGGCGGAGCAGGACGAACTGGCCGTACCCGTCCACGGCGCGCTCCCCCAGCGTGTGCGCCTCCAGCTCCCGGATCCGCGCTGTGGAGAGGTCGACGCCGGGGCGCAGCCGCACCACGGAGCCGGGGGCGGCCGCCCAGCGCTGGGCCATGGGACCGCGGTAGCTCCGGTGGTAGGCACCGAGCAGGACGGGTTCGACGTGCGCGGCCTCCACTGACACGGGGGTTCGGGGCAGGCACCGGGCGAGGAGTGCCCGGACCTCCGGCACGAGGGCGTGCGGGCGCGCCTGGCCCTGTTCTCCCACCACCAGTGCCGGGGAGAGCAACAGCAGGTCCACGGTCTCACCCGCCCTCCGCAAGCGGTCCGCCCCCGACCACTCCACCCGGTCCGGGGACAGCAGCCGTTCGGGGTGCACCGGGCCCACCGAGACCCCGCCGTGGGCCCGGGTGCCGCCGGATCCGAGCGTGAGGGTGCCTTCGGCATCGGCCAGGACGGCGACGATCCGTGCCGCGAGCTCCCGGAGGTCGGCGTGATCAGGGCCGCGCAGCTGCCAACGGGCTTCGAACACCTGGCCCGGGTCCAGGCTCGTGGTGAAGAACGGCACCCCCTGGCCCGGCACACCGGTCCGCGCCCGCCCGAGGTAGCGCTCAGCGGTGGACCGCACGGTGGCGCGCAGTGACCGGTCAGGTGTGAGCGGGTCCCGGACCGCCCGGTAGGGGGTGCCCGGGTCGTCGGCGCCTTCGGCGAAGACGTCGACGAGCGTGTCGCCGTCCTTGCCGGGGGTGTACTGGTGCGCGGGCGGGGGGTAGGCGACCACTTGGACGCCGTCCCAGGCGTGCTGTTCCAACCTCGGGTGGGCCGGGGCGAAGCGGACCCGGTCGCCGCGCGCCACCCACTCGACCAGTTCGCGCTCCAGGCCGCCGCGTTGGAGGACAGCGGCGAGCATGCCGCGCTGGGCGCGCCCGCTCACCGTGGTCTCGGAGTCCACGCGCAGGGGGTCGAAGGAGGTGCGTACGGCCAGGGAGTCGGTGAGCACGTAGCGCAGGGGCAGGTACGCGCACACGGCGAAGGCGCCCGGGTCGCCCCGGTCGGTGGAACTCATGGCGGCGGACCGCTCTCGCGTTCCGTCCTTGTCCGCTGCGGACCGGCCAGGTCCAGCGTGGTGGCGTGCGGGTCGGGGTCGTCGGACCGGGCCAGGCGTACGTCCACCCGGCCCCGGCCGCGGGTGGCCTTCAACCCGATCTGGTCGGTGGCCAGGCAGGCCCGCGCCAAGCAGCGCCAGTGCTCCTCCTCCGGGGGGACCGACCAGGTGAGGGGCGCGGTCAGCGTCAGTCCGGGCAGGAGCACCCGGTTGGTGCGCAGACGGCCCGGCTCCGGTGCCCCGTTCGGGCCGATCTCGACCCCCGACTCCAGGGTCGTGTGCGCGTCGGTGACGGCCCTGCGCAAGGTGGAGCGCGCGGGTTCGGTCCGGCCGGCGAGCGCGTGGGCGACGGCGGCGCGCACCGGGTCACCCGGGACCGCGTGCCCCACCCGCAGGATCCGGTCGGCGCCGTGCGAACGTTCCCGGCCGAACACCCGCTCCACCGCCGCCGATAGGCCGGGCGCGACCGTCAGCGCACTGATCGCCCCCACACGCAGCCGGGCCACGAGCCGGTGCCGGGGCAGCTGGGGCAGCCCCTGCCCATCGGTGACCACGTCCGTGTCGGCTCCCGTACCGTCCTCGCTCGACCCGACGAAGAGGGCCGGGGAGGCCAGGCGCACCACGATCCGATCCGGTGTGCTCACCGCTGCCCACCCCCGTGCGGCCCGTGCAGGGGGGACGGGGGCGCAGGTTCCTCGGCCAGGCCCGGGTCCACGAAGAGGTCCATCACTCCGACCGCGTCCAGCAGCTCCCCGGGTGTCCAGCCCTCGGGCAGGACCACGGGGCGCCCGGTCACGTGGGCGCGGCGGACCAGTTCGGGTCCGGGGTCGGCCCCCGACACCAGCAGGGGTACCAGGGCCGAGACCAACCAGCCGCGCTGGCGGGCGTCACCGTCGGCGAGCAGACCGCCCTCCGCTGACAGGTAGCGGTCCAGGAAACCGGCGAAGGCCGTGCCCGTCATCGGCAGGGCGGTGCGGGGCGGCCCCGCCCGGCGCGCGCGTTCTAAGCGGCGCAGGACCCGGTCGACCCCGTCGAACCGCGCCGTCCAGGCCACGGTGTGCTCCTCGGCGGCGGTCGGGTCCGCGTCCGTGTCCGCTACCCGCTGTGCCTTGGCCAGACGGCACATGGCCTCGCACAGCTCGTATCCGAGCGAGAGCGGTGCGCCCACCGGCAGTACCGCGATCCCCACACCGACCGTGGGCACGAACGTGGTGTGCCGGCCACCGTCCGGCCCGACCACCGTCCGACCCCCTTCACCGTGGACGGAGGTGAGGGCGCGGTGCAGGGCCACACGGGGGTCTTCGGTGTCGCCGATCCGCTCGGGGTCGGTGTCCAGCCAGTCCAGCGCGTACCGCACCATGCTCAGGGCCAGACGGGCGTCGCACAGCACGGTGAGGTCGTCGCCGGCGACCACGATCGGGCGCACGGGTAACCGGACGGGTCCGGGCGGTTCGTGGTCCAAGGTGACGGCCCCGCCCGCACCGGTCCCCGGAATCACCGGCCGCCGCCCGGGCTCCACCCGGACCGCGGCCGCCACCGCGCGTACCAAAGCACGGGCCAGCCCTTCGGTGAGCCCGGCGATCCGGGTGGACAGGGCGCGCTGCGCCTGGGCGCCGGAGCCGGGCACCCCGGGGTCACCGGCCCTTTCCCGGTACTCGCCGAGGATCTCGCCCAGGCCGTTGACGTCCACGTGCACCACCGCGACCCGGCTCACGTCCCCGTGGTCGCGGCCGAGGCGGTCCACCTCCATGGGCAGGGCCAGCTCGACTGGTCCGCTGGCGGTGCCCGCCCCCGCCAGCCAGGCGTCACTGTGCGAGCGGTGCCAGCGGCGGCCGATCCCCCGGGCCCGGGCGACGTCGGCCGCCACCCGTTCGTACACGCGGGCGTGGTCGTCCAAGGACCTGCTGCTGTCCACCGACTCCGCCGGGGCGCCGCTCACCGAGCACGCCGCAGTGATCCCGTAACCGTGCGCGGGCGTGTGCAGCGCGGACATGTGGCGGCGGGCGCGGCGCAGGCGGACCGGGAGTTCGGCCAGGGCGGTGTCCACGTCGGGGACCGGGTGCGCCCCGGCGACAGGCACGGCCCCCGGGCCGTAGGTGACGAACGCGACCACCGGGGTGAGGTCACCCGCGCGGTCCCGGAGCCTTCGGGTGTAGCGGGCCGTGAAGAGCCTGGCTTCCGCGAGGTCGGGCAGGACGACGGTCAGGGCACCGCCCGCGTCCCGCAGGACCACGCAGTCCTCGGGCACGAGGTCGGCCACCCCGTAAACGGGGTCTGAGGTGTCGGTGAGTTCGGCGACCAGCGCGGCCCGGCCGACCGCGTCCAGGATGCGCCGCCCGCTGTACACGTAGGCCTGGATGCCCCGAAGGTCCACCCCGACGAGCACACCTGCGGCGGGGGGCCGGGGGGCGGTGTGCTCGGTCGGTCGGTGCTCGGGGGCCTGGGTCACCGCGACGGACTCCTCGTGGCCGGGGACGGCGGGCACGGCGCGGGCGCCGAAGGGGATTCGGGGTCTGCAGACCTCTCTCGGACAGTACCGCGTCTCTGTCCGAGAGAGCTGGGTGCACGGACCCTTCCCCGTTCCGCTCCCAGAAAGGTCCACGACGATGCCGACCCCCTACGGACACGAGCGGCTCTCCCGTTCAGAGCCGGAGCGTCCCTCCTTCAGCAAGCGAACGGGGGCTGCCCTGGCCCCCGAGGACCTCCTACCCCACCTGCGCGGTCTGGCCCGGTCCCTGCGAGAGAACAACGTCCACCGGGAGTGCGGAGGGGGCGCGGCACCGGGTCGCCGCTCCCACCGGAACCCGCTCTGACGTGGGCACACGACAAAGATCGGCTCCCACCCCGTCCACCGGGTGGGAGCCGATCCGACGGTGACCGCCCGGCCACCGGGTGGGCACCGGTCCCCGCCCTCCGTCCTCGGGCGGGAACCGGCGGTCTGTGGGCCGCTACCTCCAGGCAACGGCCGCTGGATCACGGTCTTGGCGGATCAGGCTCGGGGTCAGTCGAACAGCGTTCCCCCGAACTCCTCGGCCTCGGCCACAGCATGCGCCCGCTGGTCCCCCACTCGGTGCGGAGTACGGCGCAGGCGGTGGGACGCCCGGCCGGAACGAGGGGCCGGGACCTCGGCGGCGAGGCGGCCGCGGGTGACCGTGTCCACCCGCACCGAACCGAAGCCCTGCGCCGTGTACTTGCCGATCCCCGCCAGCTCCAAGAGCTCCAACAAGGTGGTGAAGCAGTCGGTATTGCGGTGCCCTGCGCCGAACACCTCCAGGCGCAGACCGCCGCGCCAGCCCAGCACGGTCCGGCTCTCGGCATGGTGGTGTTCGGCCAGGCGCACGTCCTGCCCGGGCAGGGCCGAACGGCGGACCTGCCCCAGTCCGGACAGGGCCTCCTCCAGCCAGGGCGCCGCGAGAGCGGGAGGCGCGAACCGGGCCACCGCGCCCACAGCGCCGCTTCCCCCGACGATCCCGCCGCCGGAGCGGTGCACGGCGCCGAAGAGGCGACGGGGATTGGGCCAGATGTGCGGGATGCGCTCGCCGGTGGTGTCCCGGGTGGTCGTCACGACGGGCGTCTGGGTGCGCACCTCCGCGGCGCGCACCGACGACGGCCCGCGCGACGAGGTCAGCATCTCGGTGTAGGTGCGGTCGAAGGTACGTGTGACCGAGAGCGGCTCGAGGACGTGGTCACCGATGCGCTGCACGGAACCGACCAGTTCCCCGGGGTCCAGGGGCACCGGGGAACTGTCGTCCAGCCAGGTGAGCGTCCAGTGGTGGAGCCGGTCGCCCAACGGCCGCGGCCACCCGTTCATCGCCCAGCGTTTGGCCGCGGTGTGCTCCGAGGCCGGATGCGGCCACCAGCGGTTGAGTAGTCCGTGACAGTCCTCCGGCCGGATCGGCCGCGCCGTGTCCGCCCGGTCCCGCAGGATCACGGTCCACCGTTGGGGCACGGACACCACCACCCTTCACGTGATCGCGGCGACGGCGGCCCCGCCTCGGGCCCCGGAGCCCCGCCGTACTCAGTTCACCGATAACTTCTCTCGGACAGTCCCGAGCGCCTGTGCGCCACCCGGGCGCTCAGGCGCTCTCCGCCATCTCCAGAAGCCGCAGGACGGTCCGCCAGTTTCGCGCGGTGATCTCCCCCGGGCAGTGGCGGGCGACCACGGCGGGCAGCCGCGCCTCGCGCGAATTCGCCTCGTGGTGCGTGAACACCTCGGTCGGGGTGACGGCGATCCGCTCACGCGGGTAGGCGGACTCGTCGGTCGCGGCCAGAGCGGCCGTGTCCACCGGTTCGGAACAGAACAGCACCAAGAACACCGCGGGGTCGGGGACCGGGAGGGGGTTGGCGGCCACCACGTCTCGGAACCGGTCCAGTGTGCGTACCAATACGGGCACGTCCAGGCCGAGTTCGCGGTGCAACGCCTCGCGGACGGCTGCGGCCACCTTTTCCGGGTCGGTCTCGTCCGCGGTGAGAACGGCGTTGCCGCTCTGGATGTAGGTGGCGACGCCGGTGTAGCCGAGCCCGCTCAACAGGGACCGGAAGTCGGCCATGGCCACACGGCGGTGCTTGCCGACGTTGATACCGCGCAGCAGCACGATGTGTCTGGTCATGCGTCTCACGATGCCCGAGCCATACGACAGTCACACATGCCCCGCCCGTGCCCTACCGGCGCTTGTCCGCCCTTGCCCGCAGGGAACACAATGGCCTGGCCACACTCAAAGACCCGAGAGCCGAAGCGGAGGGCGCATGCCCCGCCTGAGCCACACCCTGGACCTGGACCCGGTGGACCGAGGAGACGTCACCCGCACAGTGTCCGCGGTACAGGAGGTCCTGCGCAGTGCGCGCTTCGACGACTCGGGCGAGCTCCTCCTGCCCGAGGAGCGGGACCGGGAGCGCCTGGAACGGCGCGCCGAGGGGCTCGGGTTGGTCCCCAGCGCCGCCGAACGCGCGGAACGGGACCGCGAACGCGAGCGCGACGAAAGGCTGGCCGACCTGTCCTCTCCTGAGGACCGGGCGGACGAGGCCGCGGTGCGCGAGGCATCCCTCTCGCTGAGGCTGCTTTCGGGGGAACACCTGGCCCCCGGCAGCCGGTATCTCCTGACCGAGGTCGACGCCGAGGGCGCTCCGGTCTTCGGGGAGGGCAGTGAGGGCTGGGTGGGCACCGACCTGACGGTGACCGCCTGGGACGAGTCGGGGGTGTGTTCGGTGGACTTCGCCATGCGGGACGGCGCCGAGGACGGCCAGGCCCCGGTCACCACGGGCAGCGTGTCCCATGACCGCGCCGAACAGACCGTCACCGCCTACGCGGACCTGGGCTTCCCGGTGGAGAGTGCGTTGGTCAAGCGCGGTTCGAGCCTGCTCAGGGCTCAGGTGACCGCCCGGGTGGATCTGCGCGCCTGGTTCGCGGCGGCCGCCGGCGGGTCTCCCGAACCCCCGGCGACGCTGGAGGTGGAGCACAGGCTGGCGCGGGCCGAGGGCCGCGTGGCGCCCGCACCCGGCCAGGACGGCCTTTGGTCGGTCGTCGGCGACCTCGAGCTCCGGGGCCGGGGAGCGGCCCGTCCCTTGGTGGCGGTCGCCGCTTGGGCACTGCTCCGGTCGGTCCGCCGGGCCGACGAGAAGTCCGTCGAGCAGCGGGCCACCGAGATCGCCCAGGAGTGGAACGACCACGTCCGGGTCCTGCCTGAGCTGCCGGGTTTCCTGGAGGAGCTCGCCGAGGCTTTGGCCAAGGCCGAACCCCGCAGCCGCCGCTGACCCCTTCCGCTCCCATCGACTCCTTCGCGCAGTCGTTCCTTGCCACACCCATCGGCAATATGCTTGTATTGTTTCATGACTTCCATGTATGGCTTGGAGGAACGACCCGCCGAGGACCTCACTGCACGGGCCCGGATCGTGGACGCGGCCCTGGGACAGTTCGCCGAGCGAGGGGCCTCCGGCGCGACCATGCGCTCGATCGCACAGGCGGCCGGCGTGTCCGTCGGCCTGGTCCAGCACCACTTCGGTACGAAGCACCGACTACGTGAGGCCTGCAACGAACGGGTGCTGGCGCTGGTGCGCGCCAAGATCGACCTGGCCCGGCAAGAGGGCGGCGCACCCGACCTGGACCTGTTCCGGTCGCTGTACGACCGGGCCGCTCCGGTCCTTCCCTACGCCGCGCGTGCCGCCCTGGACTCCGACGAGCAGGGAGCGGCGATGTTCGACGCCATCACCGCGGGCACCGCCGACTTCTTCACCGAGTACGACCCCGAGGGGTACCCGCAGGGGTCGGACCGGGCGCGGGACGCGGCGGCGACCATGGTCGCCATGAGCCTGGGCACCACCCTCCTGCACCACCAGCTCACGCGCGTGATGGACCTCGGCACCGACGGACCGACCCCCTCACCGCGGATCGGGGCGGCCGCGCTCGACGTCTACCGAACGATAGGCGGCATGGTCTCCGCACCCCTCGGCACGACAGTGCGCGACGGCACCGGATCCGTCCCGGAGCGGCACGAAACCGAAGAGGAGTCACCATGACCACGCTCTACACCGATGCGGCCGCGCCTAGCACCACAACCGCGATCGAAGTCCAAGGGCTGACCAAGTCCTTCGGCAGCACCCGTGCCCTCGACGGGGTCGACCTGTCCGTTCCCAGGGGAGAGATCCACGGCTTCCTGGGGCCGAACGGAGCGGGGAAGTCGACGACCATCCGGGTACTGCTCGGTCTTCAGCGCGCGGACGCCGGCCTGGTGCGACTCTTCGACGACGACCCGTGGAAACACGCCGTGGACCTGCACCGGAGGCTGGCCTACGTGCCCGGCGACGTGGAGCTGTGGCCCGCGCTCACCGGCGGCGAGTCCATCGACCTGTTCGCCCGGCTGAGGGGCCGCTTCGACCGCCGCCGCCGGGACGCGCTGTGCGAGCGCTTCGACCTGGACCCGACCAAGAAGGGCCGCACCTACTCCAAGGGCAACCGGCAGAAGGTCGCGCTCATCGCCGCGCTCGCCTCCGACGTGGAGCTGCTCCTGCTGGACGAGCCGACGGCCGGGCTGGACCCGCTCATGGAATCCGTGTTCCAGGAGTGCATCCGCGAGGCCACGGAGGCCGGGTGCACCGTACTGCTCTCCAGCCACATCCTGGCCCAGGTGGAGGCGCTGGCCGACCACGTCTCGATCATCCGCAACGGCCGCGTGGTGGAGAGCGGGACCCTCAACGAGATGCGGCACCTGAGCCGCACCAGCGTGAAGGCCCGAACCGACAAGTCCCCAGACGGATTGGCCGAGCTCCCCGGCGTGCACAACCTCCGCGTAGCGGGCCCGGAGGCGAGCTGCGACGTCGACGGCGAACACCTGGACGCGGTCATCGGCCACCTCCACCAACTGGGCATCCGGTCACTCGTCTCGCAGCCGCCGACGCTCGAACAGCTCTTCATACGGCACTACGGGGAGGACCCGTCATGACCCCGACCGCCACACGCGCACGGCCGACCGCGACGGCGAACCTGACCGGGACCGCCGTGCTGCTGCGGTTCGCGCTGCGCCGGGACCGCGTGCGCCTTCCCGCCTGGATCCTCGCCATCTCCCTCTCCCTAGTCGGGCTCGCGGCCGGTCTGCCCGGTGCGTACGGGGACGAGGGGGAGCGCCGGCTCCGAGCCGAGCTGATCACCGACCCGGCGGGGGTCGCGTTCTCCGGTCCGAGGATCGGGGTGGACGACTACACCATCGGCGCGATGCTCACCAACGAGATGATGGGCTGGACCGCGGTACTCGTCGCCCTGATGAGCATCCTCACCGTGCTGCGCCACACCCGCGCCGAGGAGGAGGCGGGCCGGGCCGAACTGCTCCGGGCCGGGGTCGTCGGCAGGCACGCACCGCTCGCCGCCGCCCTCGCGGTAGCGGCGATCGCGAACGCGGCGGTGGCGGCCACCGTGGCGGTCGGTTTGGGCGGCGCCGGGATCGACAGCGTCGACTGGGCCGGATCGTGGCTGTTCGGAGCGGCACTGGCGGGCGTGGGACTCGTGTTCGCCGGGGTTGCCGCCGTCACCGCCCAGGTCAGCGAGCACACGGGAAGGTCCGGCGGCCTGGCCGGGCTGGTCGTGGCCGCGGTGTTCCTCGTCCGGGCGATCGGGGACGTCGCCGATTCCCCGCTTTCCTGGCTGTCGCCGATCGCCTGGGCCCAGCGGACCAGTCCCTACGTCGACGACCTGTGGTGGCCGCTGCTGCTGCCGGTCGCCTGCACCGCCGCACTCACCGCGCTCGCCGTCGCGCTGACGTCGAGGCGCGATGTCGGGTCCGGGCTCTGGCCCGCCCGGCGGGGACCCGCCGCCGCGGCAGACTCCTTGGTGAACCCGTACGGCCTGGTCTGGCGGCTGCTGCGCACCGGTGCGGCTGGCTGGGCGGCCGGGATCCTCGCCTTCGCCCTCCTCTACGGCGTCCTGCTCGGCGGGATCGAGGACTTCGCCGCCGAACTGGCAGCGGTCCGCGCCATCCTCGCCGGCTCCGACGGCGGCGTGGTCGACGCCCTGATCGCCCACTTGGTCTCGCTCTTGGCCATCTTCTCGGCGCTCTACGCGGGCTCCTTCGCCCTCCTGCGGGCGCGCACGGACGAGGCCCGCGGGCTGACCGAGCCCGTTTTGGCGGCGGGGATGGGCCGCGTCCGGTGGCTCTGGAGCCACATCGCGGTCTCCGCCGCCCTCGGCACGGGCATCCTTCTCGTGAGCGCGCTCGGGTTGGGCGCGGCCGGTGCGGTGTCGACCGGGGACGCGGGCCTGGTCCCGAGCACCCTGGCTTCCGCCCTGGTCTACACCGCGCCGCTCCTCCTCACGGTCGCCCTGGCGGCAGCCTGCTACGGGTGGGTGCCGAGTGCTGCGCGAACGGCGGTCTGGGTCCTGGTCGGCTACGCCCTCCTCGTGGGCAAGCTCGGCGAACTGTTCGGCGTCGCGCATTGGGCACCCGGACTGTCACCGTTCAACGCGGTGCCCCGGATGCCCGCCGAAGACTTCGCACCGTCCCCGGTCCTGCTGCTGCTCGCGCTCTCGGCGGTGCTGGTGGCCGCCGGTTTCACGGGGTTCCGCCGACGCGACGTCGCCGCCTGAGCCGCACGGAGCCCGCTCTCCGGCCCCGGAGCCGCAGGGCCGGGGCACTGAACCTCCCCGGCCCGGGGCGCGGTTCAGTCGCGGTCGGCGCCCCACCCCGTGAGCGAGCGCACCCGGAGTTCGGTGAAGCGTGCGCTGTTGCGTTCCGGGGAGAGCAGGCTGCCCACGATCGCGCAGGCGAAGCCGACCGGCACCGCGACCAGGGCGGGGTTCTCCATCGGGAAGTACTGGATGTCGATCCACGTGGGCAGAACCGACAGGTTCTCTCCGGTGACCGGATCGACCTTGCCCGACATCACCGGGGAGAACAGCATCAGCAGCATGGTCGCGGACAGCCCGCCGTAGATCCCCCACTCCACGCCCTTGGTGTTGAAGCGGCGCCAGAACATGGTGAGGACGATGACCGGGAGGTTGGCGGCGGCCGCGATGGCGAAGGCCAGCCCCACGAGGAAGGCAACGTTCTGTTCCTGGGCCTGCACGGCCAGGATGATGGAGACCGCGCCGATCAGGCATGCGGAGAAGCGGGCCACGCTCACCTCCTGGGACTCGCGCGGGCGGCCCCACATGAGGATGTGGCCGAACAGGTCGTGCGCGATCGACGACGACGAGGCCAGGGTGAGGCTGGCGATCACCGCGAGGATGGTGGCCAGCGCCACGGCGGAGATCAGCGCGAGCAGCACGGCGGCACCCACCGGACCGGCGAACATGCGGCCGAGTTCCTCGGCGAGCATCGGCACCGCGGTGTTGCCCGACGGGTCCAGGGACATGATGCGCTCCGAGCCCACCAGCGCGGCGGCGCCGAAACCCAGGGCGAGCGTCATGAGGTAGAAGGCGCCGACCATGACGATGGTCCGGTTGACGGAGGTGCGGGCCGCACGGCCGTCGGTCACCGTGTAGAAGCGGATGAGGATGTGCGGCAGCGCGACCGTCCCCAGGACCAGGGCCAGCCCCAGGCTGATCAGGTCCATCTTGTTGAAGAAGGTCTGTGCCGCGTCTTCGGGCACCTCCACGCCGAAGCGCAGTCCGGGTTCGAGGAAGGCCTGGCCGTGTCCGCTGGCTTCGGCCGCACCGCCCAGCAGGGCCCGCGGGTCGAAGGAGAACAGGGCCATGACCATCACGGTGAGCAGACCGGTGGCGCCCAGCAGAGCCACAGCCTTGATGATCTGCAACCAGGTCGCGGCCTTCATCCCGCCGTACATGACGTAGACGATCATCAGGACGCCCACGAGGACGATCGCTCCGGTCCGGGCCTGGCCCGCGCTCAGCCCCAGGAAGGTGCCGCCGTCGTGCAGGCCGAGCAGGACCGCGACCAGGGCGCCCGCACCCACCATCTGCGCCACCAGGTAGAAGACGCAGACCGTGACGGTGGAGACGGTGCAGGCCAGGCGGACCCGCATGCGTCGCATCCGGAACGCGGGCAGGTCGGCCATGGTGAAGCGGCCGGTGTTGCGCATCAGCTGAGCCATCGGCAGGACGAGGAGCCAGGCCACGAGGAAGCCGATGGAGTACAGGAAGCCGTCGTAGCCCTGGAGGGCGATGATGCCGGCGATCCCGAGGAAGGACGCTGCGGACAGGTAGTCGCCGGTGAGGGCGAGGCCGTTCTGGGTGCTCGAGAACTCGCGGCCGCCCGCGTAGAAGTCGACGGCGCCCTTGGTGGTGCGCCGCGCCCGGACGGTGATGCCCAGGGTGACCAGGACGAACAGGGCGCACAGCCCGAGGGTCCAGGCGTGCGCGACACCGAACTGCCCGCCGAGCGCGCTGCCCACGTCGAGCCCGGTTCCCAGGTGTTGGGGGGCCATCAGCCGATCACCCGCCCGTCGATCGTGCTCTCGTCTTCGGCCCGGTCACGGATCTCCGCGGCCAGCGGATCGATGGAGTGCGTGGAGAATCTGCCGAACGCCCAGGCGAGCACGAAGGTGAGCAGGAACTGTCCGATACCCATCACCAAGGCGACGTTGACGGACTCCGCGATCCGCACGCTCATGAAATCGCGCGCGTAGGCGGTGAGGAGCAGATAGGACACGTAACTGAGCAGGAAGGCACCGATCAGCACCCCCGCCTGAAGCGCGAACCTCTTTCGGAGTTTCACGAAACGCGGGTCGACCGACATGCGCTCGCAGGCGTGTGCCATATCGGCCTCCGCGCGTATCCGCGCTGACCTCCCCCCGGCGGTTCGGGAGTTTTCCCCCGAACGCTGGCCACGCCTTCTGGACGTGCCTTCCATGTACTCGACCACGGACTTCCCCCTGAACACGGATCCGCCCCGCACACGCGGGGGTCGGCATTCGCTGCACCGGATCCGCTCCCCCACGGTCTCCGGCTGTCCTTCGGCGCGCGCCACCAAAGGCGCGTCGGCCGGTTTTCCCCGAGTGGTTCCTTTCGTCTGGAAAGACCCTCGACCCCGGGATGGCCAACACACTAACGACGGGCCGGGCACCGTGTTCACCAAATACACAAATCGGCTGGCACCAATAGGGTGACCGGAAACTGGAAAGAGGACGAAGGCCATTCTCGTATGACAGACCGACCCATATCCCCACACTCACCGCAACCGGGGCCACAGCGGCCGCCCTCCGATCACGCCGCCCGGTCGCCCAGGTCACACGCCGCACACGACGGCGCGGCGACCCCTCGGACTTCGCTAGGCTTCGTGACAACCCCGCACCCATGACGGAAACCCGGCTCATCACCCGTTTCCGCTTTCGTACACGTGTATGATTAGGGGTCCGCACTGTTCACGCGATACCGAAGGGAAATCCCCGCCGTGGTCACCGAGGTCTTCACGCGCAAGTACTGCGATCCCCACGCCGTCCGCGAGGAGAAGGTCGAGGCGACTGAGGTCATCCAGTTCGCCTGGGAGGGCTCCGTCCGCGAGGTCGACGCCTGCGAGGAGTGCCTCAAGGAGCACGAGACCCGCTTCGAGCCCCTGGTCGACTACTCCCGTCCGGTGAAGAAGCGCCGCGCCGTCAAGAAGGCCGCGCCCACCACCGCCGACAAGTCCGACACGCCCGAGAGCCCCAGCGGCTCCGAGGACTCCGGCACCGACGACAAGTAGACAACCCGCCCTCGTAGCCCCTCGGGGCCAGCGAGCAACGGCCTCATCGCGTCACCGCGAAACGGGGGTCGGCGACACCCCCAGCGGCCGCCGACCCCCGCGTTCGTGTCCGCACTCAGGGACGGCCTATCGGGCGCGCCACCTGCCCGCCGCGCCGGTCCCGTGTACCGAGTCCGGCCTGGACCGCCTCTGCGACCGGCAGCCGGGCATGCACGTACACACCCTCCTGGGTCTGGACGGAGGCCCCGAACCGGCGCATGATCCGCAGCATCCCGGCGTTGGCGAGCGTGGTCTCGGCCCGCACCTCGGCCAGGCCCCAGTCGGCGGCGATAACCGTGAGCGCGCGGGTCAGGGCGGTGCCCACCCCGTGCCCCTGCCAGGCGTCCTCCACCAGGAAGGCGATCTCGCCCACCCCCGGGTCCAGCGTGTACATCAGGTGTCCCAGCGCCACCGGTTCTTCCCGGCCGTGCGGGCGCACCGCGATGGTCAGGCCGCGTTCGGCGTCGCAGAACACCCTCAGCATGTGCGGGCCGAGTTCACGGATCCCCGCGAAGTAGCGGTTGCGCAGCGTGTCCGGCGAGCATCGGCGGTGCAGGTCGCTCAGGGCGGGAGCGTCGGTCTCGTGGACCTGGCGAAGGGAGAGCCCCAAGCCCTCGGTGGTACGGACGGTGCGGTCGGTGGGCGCCGGCCCGACCGAGGGCATCACCGAGCGCACCAAGGCCTCGGCCCGGCTGGACTCGGTCCACGTGAAGGGGTGCGACCCGCGACTGACCAAGACCCCGCGCAGTGGTCCGACCGGGACCAGCATGGAGGTACCCAGGGCCACGTCGTCGGCGGTGAGGTTGGTCCACCGGGCGTCGTCGGCCAGCAGGAGTTCGGCCAAGGCCTCGGGGAGGCGGTTCGGGTGGGCGCGCAGCCGCGCGGTGAGCAGCAGGGCCCGGGTGACGTCGTCGCCGACCTCGCGCCTCTGGGCGGCGACGGCCGTCACCTTGCCGGTCGGGCACTGTTCGGCCAGTGCCCGGACGGCGGCGCCGTGGTTGCCGGGGATGTCCACGACGAACTCGTCGACCACACCGGAGACGTCGGTGTGGATGGACAGCCCCACGATGTTCCCGCCGTGTTCGGCGAGTGTTCCGACGACCCCCGCGAGGCTGCCGGGGCGGTCCTCGACCGCCGTACGGATACGCCACAGGCTCACGAGCGAACCCCCTTGGGAAGCTGGTGCTCCCTCCGCCGCGCCACGACTCTGTGTAGCGGCGGAGGGCGCGCACCGACGTGGTTCCCACTGTGGCGGCAGGAGGTTTCGCGAGGGTTAGCTGCCCGTTGAGTTCGGTGTGCTGTCTGAGGACATCGCGTCACTCCCCCCGGCTCAGAGCGCGTCGGTGTGGCCCTGGTGCAAGACCTGGTCCGAGTGGATCTGCCCGGAGGCGAGCCGGTGGGCGGTGTCGCTGAGACCGGCGTGCTGAGCCCGCGCGAACCGGCGCAGAGCCTGGAAGGCCTGCTCCATGTCCACACCCCCCGCGTGGGCCAGGAGCCCCTTGGCCTGCTCGATGGTGACCCGGCTGTTGAGTGCGCCCTGGAGCTGTTCGGTGAGCACCTCCCGGTGGCGGATCGTGCGCTCCTGGAGGATGCCGATCGTGGCGATGTCGGCCAGCGCCCGCGCCACCCTCGCGTCCTCGGCCGACAAAGCACCGGAATGCTGGTTGAACAGGTTCAGCGAGCCGATGAGGTCGCTGCGCAACCGCAGCGGAACAGCGTGCACGGACGTGAACCCCTGTTCCCTGGCCTGGGGTGCGAAGACCGGCCAGCGGCCCGTGGCCGCGGCCAGGTCGGGGGCCGTGACCGGCTCCCCGGTCCGGAAGGCGTCCACACAGGGGCCCTCGTCGGTCTGGATCTGGAACAGCTCCAGCAGGCGGGTCTGCTCGTTGGAGGAGGCGACCGGTTGCAGGCTGCCCCGCTGGTCGGAGAGCATGAGCCCCGCCGCGGCGACGTTGAGCAGCTCTACGCAGTGCGCGGCGAGCTGGTGCAACACCTCGGGGACGTCGTAGTCGTCGACCAGGGTGTCGGCCAACTGCACGAAAGCGCCCAACAGATGCGACTCCCGCCGCTCACCGGAAGGTAGTGAGTCGTTCATGGGCTTTCCTCTTCCCTCGCTCCGGGTTCGACGATGCTCTGCTCAGCGCCCTTCTCGATGACTGGTGCCGTGGTTTTCGTCTTCGTTGCCACACCCGCTCCTCACAGTTCGATGTCGGCCGGGGCGAGTCGGCCGGAAACGAGATCGTCGGCTACCTCGTCCACCATGCGGCCCACGGAGAACGCGTGGCCGCGCAGTTTCGCCAAGGCCTGTTCTGCCGAAACGCCCAGGCCCGAGATCAGCATCCCGGTCGCCTGGTGCACTTGGGCGCGCTCCAGCGGCAGTGCCACGACCCACTCCCCCTGGAGCGAGTCCATGCGCAGGGCGAGCAGCGCGAGCGTGGCGATGTCGACGATGCGCAGCGCGGTGGTCACTTCCTCGGCCGACAGCCATCCCGGATCGCTCCGGTACAGGTCCAGAGCTCCGATGCCGATCGCTCCGCGCTGCAACGGAAAGGCGAAGACCGCCCCGACCGGATGGGCTCCGATCTCGGTGGAGAACACCGGCCAACGCGCCCCTGAGTCGGCGGCAACGTCGGGGACCAGGATCGGTCTGCGGGTCGCGTACGCCTCGAACGACGGCCCCTCGCCCAGACTGCTCTGCAACCGCTGCAAGCCGTGGCTCATGTCGTCACTGCCGTACAGCAACTCCCTGGTTCGGTCGCCACCCACCAGCGAAATCGAGGCGCCGTCGACGGGCAGCAGCTCCGTGCACACCTGCCCCACCAGGGACAGCACGTCCGCTCCGTCGGCCCCGTCGCTCAGTGCGGCGGCGACGGCGGACCAGACCTGTTGGAGGGGCTCCTCAGGTTTCCCAGGTGCGCTCACAGGGCAGGCACCGTGATTCCCTTCTGGTCAGTGGAGACGGCCGGGGCCGACAGCGTCGGCGCTCAGCGAACGCCCGGTGATGGGAGGGGCGGAATACCGAGAGCCTTTCCCCGAGTCTGTCACACACGGCGCTGTGGCACTCCCATTGCACGACCGTGGCCGCACATGTTATGACTTGAGAACTCAACTCTCGTAGACCACGGCCCCATGGGGCACGAGGAAACGAAGAGGCGGGTGTACTGCCCCAGAAGACCGGCAGTCGAACCACACGTGTCCGACAGCTGGAGTGGGCGACACCCATGACGAGCTATGTTCACCACACCCCGCCGACGGGCTTCGACGACCTGTTGACGCGTGCGGGCGCCGGTGACGAACAGGCGTTCGCGGCCCTCTACGACCGCGGCGCCGCCACCGTCCACGGCCTGGCACTCCGTGCTCTGCACGATGCCGTGCTCGCCGAGAACGCCACCAAGGCGGTCTGGGTTCGAGTGTGGCGCACGGCCGACGAGTACACACCCGACCAGGGCACGGCGATGGCCTGGGTGATGGCGCTGGCCCACCGCACGGTCGTCGAGCTGATCCGCTCCGACCGGCATGACAGCGGTTCCGCGCGCGTCGCGTCCGCACACACCGGATCGCTCCGTGTCCCAACCGCTCGCGGCGCACCGGACCGGGGAGACCACCTCTCGAGCTCCGCACGGCGCCGGGCCGTCCTCCTTGCCTACTTTCAGGGATACACCTCGGAACAGATCGGTGCCCTCCTAGGGGTGCCGCGCGAGGCCGTCCCGACCATGCTCCACTCCGGGCTGATGCACCTGCGGGCACACCTACGGCGTGCGGACGACACCGGCGCGCGCTCGGCCAGCCTCAACACCGCCGCAGACGCGGACGGGTGGTGAGCGTGACCGGTGACTGACGAGTCCTGCCCCAGCATCCCGCCGCGTTGCTGGGGCAGGACCTGAACCGGATTCTGCGCGACCTGCCGACCTGACCGAACCGGACCCGACAACCGGGTCCCGTCCAGTGGGGCGCGCGGTGTTTCGCGGGGGCGAACACCGCGCGCCCCACAGTTCCCTCTTGCCCGGGGAATCAGGCGTCCGCCACCCCTCTACCCCGTGCTTGGCGGGCCCGGACCGTCGGGCAGGTCCTCGGAGGCCACGACGGTGTCCAGCATGAAGTCGAGGAAGGCCGAAGCATCCCGGCCGGACGGCAGCACCTCGGGCGTCGCGTGGACGAGCTGTGTGTGCCCGAGCCAGGTGGTGAAGGCGAGCAGGGCGTGGTGCCGGGCCGGGACCGGTGACAGGCCGAGGTCCTCGTAGAGAGCCGCGACGTAGGCGATCCGGCGCTCGGTGATCCGGGAGATGGTGGGGGCGACCAGCGGGTGTGCGGCGGTCGCGAGCAGGGCGACCTCGATCCGGTTCTCCGGGGCCCTGGCCGCCCCGGTGGTCACGTCGAGGAACAGCCGCCGGAGTTTGGCGCGGGCGTCCGGCTCGGCCTCCACACGTGCGACCACGGCCTCGGTGTGTTCCCGCTCCCACAGGTCCAGCGCCGCCCCGATCAAGGCGTCGCGGTTGGCGAAGTGCCAGTAGAAACTCCCCTTGGTCGCGCCGAGCCGGGCCGCGATCGGCTCGACCGCCACGGCGCTCAGACCGCCCTCACTGATCGCTGCCAGGGCCGCGCGGGCCCAGTCCCGGGAGGTGAGTCGTCTGCGGGTCTTCTCGTCGGCCATGTCCGTACGGTACCGTATGGAAACGAACCATACGGTTGCGTATGGTGAGGCAGACGGAGGTCGCCATGGGACTCGTCCGCAACACACACCAACGCGTCATCGCCGCGCCCGCCGAAATCGTGGGCGAGCTCGTCGACGCACTCGGAGGCCCGAGGGACCGGCTGTGGCCCAGCCCGGCATGGGAACCGATGCGGCTCGACCGGGCCCTGTCGGTCGGCGCCGACGGCGGGCACGGGCCGATCCTCTACCGGGTGAGCGAGCACGAACCCGGGCGCCGGGTGCGGTTCACCTTCCACCCGGAGGCGGGGTTCCGCGGTTACCACGAACTCGTGGTCGAACGCCTCCCCGACGGGAACACCCTCCTGCGCCACCACGCCGAGGCCGTAGCGCTCGGCACGACGCGCCTGCTGTGGCCCCTGGTGATCCGTCCGATCCACGACGCCATGGTCGAGGACCTGCTCGACAACGCCGAGCACGCCGCGGCCGGACGGCGCCCCCGTCCCCGCCCCTGGTCGCGCTGGGTCCGCCTCCTGCGCCGAGCGGATCCGCCGCCCGTCTGGGCGCGCCCGGCCCCGGACACGGCCCGGCTCGCCCGCACGGCCTTCGACGATCCTGCCCACACCGACGCCTTCTCCGTGGAGCACTGGCCCGGGATGAGCACCGGCCCCCAGGAGTGGGCGGACGCGATCTTCCGCGACCCGCCCCGGTGGGTCCTCGGCCTGCTCCTGCTGCGCGAGGCGCTGGTGGGACTGGTGGGCATCGAACGCGGCGGGCGCGCCGCTTTCGACACGGTCCGTTCCCGCCCAGGGGAGGTCCTTCTAGGCACCGACTCCGGCCACCTGGACTTTCGCGCCTCGGTCCTCGTCGACACGAACAGCCGGGAAGGCGGGGGCGAAGAAGGGGACGGGGACAACCGAGACGCGGTCACGCTCACCACGGTGGTACGCCTGCACAACGGGCGCGGCCGGCTGTACTGGGCCGTGGTCCGCCCCCTGCACCCCCTCGTGGTGCGCGCCATGCTCCGCCGGGCCGCCCGCAGGCTCTCCGAGCGGGCCTGGGGGGCACGGGCCGGTTCGCAGGTCTAGACCGTGTACTGGCCCGGGAGGCGGGAGGCGGCCCTCAGTCCAGTTCGAGCGTGGTCAGGCAGGTGGGGTCGTCCGCTCCGGTGGAGACCTGGGTACTGCCGGAGCGGCCTTCGTACTCGACGGTGACGGTCGCGTCGATGTCGCTGGGCAGCCAGTACCCGGCGAACCCGTTGTCGAAGGTCGGCCCGGTCTCCTCCACCAGTACCGAGTCGTCGGAGTCGTCGGTGATGGTCACTGCGATCTCCTCGTCGCGCAGCTCGCCCAGGCACGAGGTGAGGTTGTGGTTGAAGCACTCGTGGGTGTGGTCCACATAGGGCGCCATGGAGAGGTAGAACTGGTCCTCGGGCAGGTCGAGTTCGACCTCCTGGCCGTCATCCGTGTCGGAGAGCACGAGGGTGTCGGCCTGCACCGAGGCCACGAGGTCGGTGGGCCGCTCCGCCACGGGCATGAGGTCGAGGTGGTCGACGATCTCCACGGCGTCGAGGCCGTCGAGGCCGTGTTCGGCCAACAGCTCCTCACCCGAAGCCGGGGCGGCGTCGCCGTCGGGGACGCTCTCCTCCAGTTCGGGGGTGCCGCACGCCGTGAGGGCCAGCGCCGCCGCGGCTGCGCTCCCGGCCATTGCCGTGTACCTCATACCTGGTTTCCCATCCGATCCCGCGTTGTCGTCGACCGGTGCCAGGCTATGCCCGGACGCGGTGGCCGCAGCAGGGGCTCCTCGATTCCGCCCCTCGGGCCGAAGGCCACCACGGGAGGCAACCTCCGGCCCATCGGCCGGGACCCGTCGGCCCGATTCCCGGGGCCTACCGGCAGGACTCCCGGGACCTACGGCTGGCCGGAGACCAGCGCCCCGTCCTTCCACACCGCCGCCACCTGCGGGACACCGGGGCGGTAGGCCAGGTAGACGTGGTTCGGGGCGTTCAGCAGGGTGAGGTCGGCGCGGGCGCCCGGGGCCAGGTGGCCCACGTCGGTGCGGCGCAGCGCGGTGGCGCCGCCCTTGGTGGCCGCCCAGACGGCCTCGTCCGGGGTCATCCCCATGTCGCGCACCCCCACCGCGATGCAGAACGCCAGGCTCGACGTGAAGCAGGAGCCGGGGTTGCAGTCGCTGGCCAGGGCGACCAAGGCTCCGGCATCGATGAGCGCGCGGGCGTCCGGGTAGGGCTGGCGGGTGGAGAAGTCCACCCCGGGCAGCAGGGTGGCGACCGTCGGCTCCGGGCGTTTGGCGGCTTGTGCGAGGGCGTCGACGTCCTCAGAGGTCAGGTAGGTGCAGTGGTCGACCGAGGCCGCCCCCAGCTCCACCGCCAGCCGGACCCCGGGCCCCTCGCCCAGCTGGTTTCCGTGCACACGGGCCAGCAGGCCCCGTTCCATCCCCGCGGTGAGCACCCGCCTGGAAGCCTCCTCGTCGAAGGCACCGCGCTCGCAGAACACGTCCACCCAGCGGGCGTGCGGCGCGCAGGCGTCGAGCATGGGCCCGGTGACCAGGTCCACGTAGGCCGCGGGGTCGTCGGCGTACTCGGGGGCAACGATGTGTGCGCCGAGGTAGGTGACCTCGTCGGTGACGCGGCCCGCCACCTCCAGGGAGCGCTGTTCGTGGGCGACGGTGAGTCCGTACCCCGACTTCACCTCCAGGGTGGTGGTTCCCTGCCCGTGCGCCTCGCGGACGAACCGGCGGGCGCCGTCGAGGAGTTCGGCGTCGGTGGCCTCGCGGGTGGCGGCGACCGTGGTGCGGATACCGCCCGCGGAATAGGGCTGGCCGCTCATCCGGGCGGCGAACTCCCGACTGCGGTCACCGGCGAAGACGATGTGGGAGTGGCTGTCGACGAAGCCGGGCAGGACGCACCTCCCCGCGGCGTCCACCCGGGCGTCGGCGGCGGGCGCCCGGTCGCGGGGGCCCGCCCAGGCCACCCGTCCGCCCTCCAGCACGAGGGCGGCGTCGGCGATCTCCCCGAGCGGCCCCTCCCCCAGGGCCGGGTCGTTGGTGACCAGGGTTCCGATGTCGTCCACGAGGATCGTCCCGGGCACCCCGGCAGCGGTATCGGTGTGGTTCCAGGGCTCGGTCACAGCAGCTCCTTGATCGCGGCGTCGAGTTCACGGGCGGTGTCGGGCAGGCGGGTGTGGACGCCGTCGCGGACGGTCCACTTGCCGTCCGCCATCACGTGGCGCACGTCGGTGGCGGCCGCGGCGAAGACCACGGCGTCGGTGGCGCGTCCAGGGTCGGCCCCGGCCAGGCGCACGCTGTCCAAGGCCACGTTGACCAGGTCCGCACGGGCCTCCGGGAGCAGGGCGCCGGCATCGTGCCACCCCAGGCCGGTGTGCCCCGCGGTGCTGGCGGCACGCAGCAGTGCGGCGCTGCCCAGGGTGCCCCTGCGGTGGGTTCGCAGGCGTTCGTGAAGTTCGACGGCCCTGGCTTCCTCGAACAGGTCGAGCTGGGCGTGCTGGTCGGTGCCCAGGCTCAGCGGAACGCGCTGGGGCGCGGACACGAGGTCGCCGGTACGCGGCAGGCCGTCGGCGAGATCGCGTTCGGTGGTCGGGCACAGGCACACCGCCGAGCCGTGGTCGCGGATGGTGACCACGTCGGCGTCGGTGAGGTGGGTGGCGTGCACCAGGGTGGTGCGTTCGGTGAGCGCACCCGCCTCGGCCAGGACCCGCACGGGGGTGAGCCCGTGGGCGGCCAGACAGGCGGCGTTCTCGGCGGGCTGCTCAGAGACGTGGACGTGTAGGGGTCGCTCCCCCGCATCGGCGAACCGAGCCACCTCGGTCAGGTCGGCGACGGGGACCGCGCGGACCGAGTGCGCGGCGGCCCCGACCCGGGCGTGCTCCCCCTCGGGCGCGAAAGCGGAGACCCGGTCTTCCCAGGCCCCGACGGTGTCGTCACCGAAGCGCAGTTGGGGACCGGACAGGGGCAGGTGTTTCCCGTCCCCACCGAGCCCGCCGGCCAGGTAGCACACGTCCAGCAGGGTGATCCGGACCCCGGCATCGGCGGCGGCCGCGACCAGGGCCTGGCCCATAGCGTTGGGGTCGCTGTAGCGGTGGCCGCCGGGCCCGTGGTGCAGGTAGTGGAACTCGCCCACGCAGGTCACCCCGGCCAGGGCCATCTCCGCGAAGGCGGCCCGGGCGAGGCGGTGGTAGGAGTCCGGGTCGAGGCGTTCGGCGGCCCGGTACATCGCCTCGCGCCAGGTCCAGAAGGAACCGCCGCCGTTGTGGGTGCGGCCGCGCAGCGCCCGGTGGAACGCGTGCGAGTGCGCGTTGGCCAGGCCGGGGAGGGTGAGTCCGGTGAGGCGTTCGGCGTCGGCCGGGGGCGCACCTCCGGCCGTGACCGAGGCCAGGCGACCGGAGGCGTCAACGGACAGGAGCACCCCGGGTTCGGGGGCGTCGCCGCCCAGCCACGCCCACTCGCACCAGTAGCGACGTTCCCCGTTCGACGGTCGTGCGTTCACGAATCCCCTCCCGGGACGGCTAGCAGGTCCTGGAGAGCGTCGGCCAAGGCGGTGACCCCGGCGTGCCGGTCCTCCGGCCGCGCCCACTCCTCCGGTGAGTGCGACACCCCGGTCGGGTTGCGCACGTACAGCATCGCCGTGGGCACGTGTGCGGAGAGCACGCCCGCGTCGTGTCCGGCACCGGTGGGCAGGACCGGGACCGGCCCGGCCGACTCGGCGGCGCGGGCGCCCACGATCGTGCCCAAGCGGTCGCGCAGGTCGTGGGAGAACTCCACCAAGGGCGTGGTGGACTCCGCCGCCATGGTGTGGGAGACGCCGTGGTCGCGGGAGGCACGCTCGGCGGCCTCGCGCACGCCCTCCACCACCGCGGACAGCGTCGCGTCGTCGGCGGCGCGGGCGTCCAGCCAGGCGCTGACGAGTGAGGGGATCGCGTTGGTGCCGTTGGGGGTGACGTGGCTCTTGGCGACGGTGGCCCGTGCGCCGTGTGTCTCGGCCAGGGCACGGGCCGCCAGGACTGTGTGCGCGAACGGCAGCATGGGGTCGTTGCGGTCCTCCAAACGGGTGGTACCCGCGTGGTCGGCGCGTCCGGTGAAGTCGATCCGCCAGCGCCCGTGCGGCCAGATCGCGCTGGCCACACCGACCGCGTGCGCGGTGTCCTCCAAGGCCCGGCCCTGCTCCACGTGCAGTTCGACGAACACGTCGAAGAGCCCGAGGAGTTCGGGGTCGGCGCCCATCCCCCCAGGGTCCAGGCCCGCTCCCGCCATGGCCCGCTCCCAGGTGGTACCGGAGGTGTCGGTGAGGTTCCGGGCGCGCTCGGGGCTGATCTCCCCGGTGGCCAGGCGGCTGCCCAGGCAGGGCACACCGAACCGGCCGCCCTCCTCCTCCACGAACACGCCCAGGGCCAGCGGCCGCGCGGGCCTGAACCCGCGGGACCGGAGTTCGTCCACGGCGGCCAGGGCGCTGGCCACCCCGAGCGGACCGTCGAAGGCCCCGCCGTCGGGTACCGAATCCAGGTGGGATCCGGTGGCCACGGCACCGGGGCCGGGAGCGCCCCACCAGGCCCACAGGTTGCCGTTGCGGTCGGTCCGCGTGTCCAGGCCGCGGGCGGCGGCCGCCTCGGTGAACCAGGCGCGGGCGTCGGTGTCGGCGCCCGCCCAGGTGTACCGGTGGTAGCCGCCGCTGTCCTCGGAGCGCCCGACGGGGGCCAGGTCGGCCCAGAGCCGGTCGAAGGTCACTCGCCCTCCCTCATCGGGACGCGGATGCCGTGGGTGCCGGCGACGCGCTCGGCGTCCTCGTACCCGGCATCGACGTGGCGGATGACGCCCATGGCGGGGTCGTTGGTCAAGACCCGGTCCAGCTTGGCGGCGGCCAGCTCGGTGCCGTCGGCGACGCTGACCTGTCCGGCGTGGAGGGAGCGGCCCATGCCCACGCCGCCGCCGTGGTGGACGGACACCCAGGAGGCGCCGGAGGCGGTGTTGACCAGGGCGTTGAGGAGCGGCCAGTCGGCGATGGCGTCCGAGCCGTCCTTCATCCCCTCGGTCTCGCGGTAGGGCGAGGCCACCGAACCGGTGTCCAGGTGGTCGCGGCCGATCGCCAGGGGCGCGGAGATCTCCCCGGAGGCCACCAGCTCGTTGAATTTCTGCCCGGCGGCAGCGCGTTCGCCCTGGCCCAGCCAG
This sequence comes from Nocardiopsis oceani, assembly GCF_054777395.1. Classification (NCBI taxonomy): domain Bacteria; kingdom Bacillati; phylum Actinomycetota; class Actinomycetes; order Streptosporangiales; family Nocardiopsidaceae; genus Nocardiopsis; species Nocardiopsis oceani. Next base: position 41,119 of record NZ_BAAHAR010000047.1, on the reverse strand, counting down.
CAGATGCGGGCGGGCAGGCCTTGGAAGGCGACCCGGTCCTGGGCCATGCGGATCCACCGGGCCAGGTGGGCGTTGTCCGGGAACAGGTCGAGGACGGCCTGGTCGGTGCGGGCGATGTCGGCGGGGTCGCCGGACAGGGCGGCCCAGCGGAACGGGCCCTTGCCCTCGCAGAAGAGGGGGCGGATGTAGGCGGGCACGAAACCGGGGAAGTCGAAGGCGCGCGTGAACCCGCCCTCACGGGCCTCGTCGCGGATGGAGTTGCCGTAGTCGAACACTTCGGCCCCGGCGTCCATGAAGCCGACCATCGCCTCGACGTGCGCGGCCATGGACTCGCGGGCACGGGCGGTGAACTCCTCCGGCTTGGCCGCGGCCAGGTCCTTCCAGTCGCCGAACGCCACGCCCGCCGGCAGGTAGGAGAGCGGGTCGTGGGCCGAGGTCTGGTCGGTGACGATGTCGATCGGCGCGCCGCGGGAGAGGAGTTCGGGGAAGACTTCGGCGGCGTTGCCCAGGAGGCCGATGGACAGCGGGCGGCGCTCGTCGCGGGCGCGCACGGCCAGGTCGAGCGCCTCGTCCAGGCTTTCGGCGCGCACGTCCAGGTAGCGGTGCTCGATCCGGCGGTCGATCCGGCTGCCGTCGCACTCGACCACGATCGCCACACCGTCGTTCATGGTGACGGCCAGCGGTTGGGCTCCGCCCATGCCGCCGAGCCCGGCGGTGAGGGTGACGGTCCCGGCCAGGGTTCCGTTACCGTGCTCGCTCGAACCCAATGTGGCGGCGACCGCCGCGAAGGTCTCGTAGGTGCCCTGGAGGATGCCCTGGGTGCCGATGTAGATCCACGAACCGGCGGTCATCTGCCCGTACATGGTCAGGCCCTCTGCCTCCAGGCGGCGGAACTCGGGCCAGTTGGCCCAGTCCCCCACCAGGTTGCTGTTGGCCAGCAGGACCCGGGGCGCCCACTCGTGGGTGCGCATGATCCCCACGGGCCGTCCGGACTGGACCAGGAGCGTCTCGTCGCCCTCGAGGTCGCGCAGGGACGCGGTGATCCGGTCGAAGCTGCGCCAGTCCCGCGCCGCCTTACCGGTACCGCCGTAGACCACCAGGTCCTCGGGGTGCTCGGCGACCTCGGGGTCGAGGTTGTTGTGGAACATGCGCAGGGCCGCCTCCTGCTGCCAGCCCTTGGCCGACAGGGTGAGGCCGCGGTCCGCGCGGACGGTGCGTGGGGTGCTCATACGAGGGCTCCTTCGGGCTTCAGGCGAGCGGTGTAACGGACTCGGCGGCCTCGACGACCGACCCGTCGGCGACCAGGGCGGCGACGGCTGCGATCTCGGGGGCCAGGTAGCGGTCGGGGCCGGGGCCGGGGACCCGGTCGCGGACCGCGCGCAGGACGGCGCCGGTGGCGGGTCCGGGCTCCAGCGGGGAGCGCAGGTCGAGGGCGCGGGCCGCGGTAAGCAGCTCCACCGCCAGCACGTTGGTGAGGCCGTCCACCGCGCGGCGCAGCTTGCGGGCGGCCGACCAGCCCATGGACACGTGGTCCTCCTGCATGGCCGAGCTCGGGATGGAGTCGACGCTGGAGGGCACGGCCAGGCGCTTGAGCTCGGAGACGATCGCGGCCTGGGTGTACTGGGCGATCATGTGGCCCGAGTCCACCCCGGGGTCGTCGGCGAGGAAGGCCGGGAGCCCGTGGGAGCGCGAGACGTCGAGCATGCGGTCGGTGCGCCGCTCGGCGATCGAGGCGGTGTCGGCGACGGCGATGGCGAGGAAGTCCAGCACGTAGGCGACGGGCGCACCGTGGAAGTTGCCGTTGGACTCCACCCGGCCGTCGTCGAGCACGACGGGGTTGTCGATCACGCTGTCCAGCTCGCGCGCGGCCACGAGCAGGGCGTGGGAGAGGGTGTCACGGGCGGCTCCGGCGACCTGTGGGGCGCAGCGCAGCGAGTAGGCGTCCTGGATCCGGTTGCAGTCGGGACCCCGGTGGGAGGCGACGATCGGCGAGTCGGCGAGCAGGGCGCGCAGGTTCGCGGCTGAGGCGGCCTGCCCGGGGTGCGGGCGCAGGCGCTGGAGCTCCTCAGCGAAGACCCGGTCGGTGCCGAGCTGGGCCTCGACGCTCATGGCCGCGGTGATGTCGGCGACCTTGAGCAGGCGCTCCAGGTCCACGCAGGCCATGGAGAGCATGCCGAGCATGCCGTCGGTGCCGTTGATGAGGGCCAGACCCTCCTTGGCACCGAGCTCCACGGGCCGGATGCCGGCCTCGTCCAGGGCCTCCTCAGCGTCCCGGAGATCACCCGCTGCGTCGCGCACCCGGCCCTCGCCCATGAGGGCGAGGGCCACGTGCGACAGGGGCGCCAGGTCGCCGGAGCAACCCAGGCTGCCGTACTCGTGCACGACGGGGGTGATCCCGGCGTTGAGCAGCGCGGCGAGCGTCTCGACGGTGACCGGCTGGACGCCGGTGTTGCCCGAGGCCAGCGTGCGCAGGCGCAGGAGCATTAGGGAGCGCACGACTTCGCTCTCCACCTCGGGGCCCGCACCGGCGGCGTGCGAGCGGATCAGGGAGCGCTGGAGGCGGGCGCGCAGGTCCGGAGCGATGTGCCGGGTGGCCAGGGCGCCGAACCCGGTGCTGACCCCGTAGGCGGGAACCTCTCCCTTGGCCAGCGACTCGACCCGCTCACGGCCGTGCCGGACGGCCTTGCGGGTCTCCTCGCTGAGGATGACGTGGGCGCCGTCGCGGGCGACGGCGAGGACCTGGGCCGGGGTGAGCGGGGCACCGCCGACGGGAACGGAAGCAACTGCTATGGACATGCCCCCATTCGACCGTGCCGCAAGGCCTGGGAGAAGCCCGGACACGACGGTTCCGTCTGGGATATCAGACATCCGCGTCCGGTGGCGCGGGATACTTGAAGGTGCGGGACACCCGGTGTGCGACGATCGGGGCATGAGTCATGTTCCGGCGGCGACGCGGGCACTGCGGCTGCTGCGCTACCTGGCCTCGCGGCCCGGCCCCGTGTCCGCCACGGCGATCGCGAACGGGCTCGGGCTGCCCCGGTCCAGCGTCTACCAGCTCCTGGAGGCGATGGCCGAAGAGGGCTTCGTGACCCACCTGACCGAGGACCGGCGGTGGGGGCTCGGAGTGGCCGCCTTCGAGATCGGTTCGGCCTACCTGCGCCACGACGGAATCGAGCGCCTAGCCCGCCCGTTGCTGCACCAGCTCACCGAGACCACCGGGGCCACCGCCCACCTGGGGATACTGCACGGGGCGGACACGCTCTACCTCCTCAAGGAGCAGCCTCCGCACGTGCCCGTGCTGATCACCGGGGTGGGGGTGCGCCTGCCCGCCCACCTGACCGCGTCGGGGCGATCGATGCTCGCGCGGCTCCCCCGCTCGCAAGTGCGCGCCCTGTACCCGGACACGGCGGCGTTCACCGACCGCACCGGTCGGGGCCCCACAACGCCGGGGGAACTGCGTACGGTGCTGTCCGAGGAGCGCCAGCAGGGCTGGTCGATCGAGGACGGCCAGGTCACTGAGGGCTTCGTGTCCGTTGCGGCGGCCGCCGTGGACCACAACGGGCGCCCCGCTGCCGCGATCAGTCTGACCGTGCCCAGCGCACGGCCGGTCACCCCGAGGGCGTTGGCCGCACGGGTGCGCGACGCCGCGGGAGAACTCACCCGCAGGCTCAGCGGCAGGGCTGGTTCACCGGCGTAGCGGCGGCGTCCGTTCGACGATGTTGGGCAGGGGCGCGGTGCGCTCCACCATCTTCAGGATGTGCTCCTTACGGTTGCGGGGCACCTGCACGTAGAACTGCGTGGCGGCGTCCGGGTCGACCTCGAGGTCGAGGCTCTCCGCGGTCTCCGCCCAGCCCGGCAGTTCGGCGTCGGTGCGGGGGGTGTCCAGTGCGAACTCGATGAAGTAGGTGACCCTGCGCCCTCCGGTGTGCACCTCGCGGATACGGCGGAACTCCTGCCAGGCGATGAAGGTCCCCTCGCCGGGGAACCACCACTTGCGTTCCTGGAGGACGGTGATGCCGTCGCTGTCGGCGCTGATGCCTTGGCGGGTGATGCGCTGCGGTAGCCCGCGCACGAGGAAGATGTTGCTGCCCGGGCCGATGAAGAACATGATCAGCCCGGCGAACGCCCACAGCGCCACCGAGCTGACCGTGGTCTCCTCGAGCAGCACGTGCCAGAACATGGAGCCCACCACCAGGACGAAACCGAGGGTGAGGGCGGCGGAGAAGTAGGCGGCCGTCATCCACATGCGCGCGTTGGGTCCGCGCAGGCTGACGTAGCGGCGAAGGTGGGACACGCTCGCCGGACGCTGGGTCAGGTCCGAGGGGACACCCCGTGAGGCAGGGGGGAGATCCGGTGGTTCGGGGGAAGCCATGCCCCCATTCTTCCAACTTTCCGGTGTGCTCGGTGCGGTGGCTCACCTTGTTTGTCGGCCCGTTTTGTCGGCGTTTCGTGGCCGCGGGCGGCCAATCCCGGAGAACACCTGATGACCGCGGTCCCCTGGTACTAGGGTCCTGCCCATGAGGCGCAGTACACGCGAGTACGAGACCGAACTCCTGGTGGACGGCGAGGTCCTGGTCCACGCGGGGATCGTGTACCAGGGGCAGACGATGCTCCACGACGAAGGGGTGGACCGCTTCGCACCGCTGGAGCGTTGGGCCCAAGGGGTCGCGGAGAGCCTGGGCGAGCCGGTCACCTGGCGGGCCCGGGCCCACAACGAACCGGAGGCGCGTGGTACGGCTCAGCCGGGTGAAGAGGTTCAGAACCGCCTGGCGCTCTGAGCCCCGCACTTGGCGCACTGGAACTTGCGGTCGTCGCCGAGGATCCAGTCGTGGTCTCCTCCGGTGGGGCACGCTGACATCGACACCAACTCCTCAGTAAGGGGACTTCGGGGGCGGGCGATCATCGTATTTCCCACCAACCACACCAGTCCCGAGAATGAGAAGATGTGCGCCTTCCTCACGTCTGTGCGAAGCGTGTCGCACGCGCCGGGGCCCGCCGCTCGACGAGCGGCGGGCCCCGGTCGGGAGCCGGGTTCGTCCGGCTCCGAGAGCTAATTCTGGGAGGCCTTCATGTGGGCCTCGACAGCGGCGCGGTCCGCGCGGAGCTTCGCGAGGGCCTCGTCGAGGATGAGCTTGCCCTCCTCCACGCTGCGACGCTCCTTCACGTACGCCAGGTGCGTCTTGTACGGCTCGGTACGCGGAGGCGCCGGGGGGTTGGCCTTGTCCTTACCCGCGGGGAAGCCGCAGCGCGGGCAGTCCCACTCGTCAGGCACCGCAGCTTCGCTCGCGAAACTGGGGATGACCTCGTGCAAGTTCGCACAGTAGAACGGAACCCGGACACGGGGAGCGGATTCGCCCCGCTCCGCCTCGCCCATAGGGCCGGCTCCGACTCGGCTGCCACGGATGGCACTGCCACTACCCACGAAAAACTCCTTCGGCGAACTCGCTCACCGATTGACTCGGGCGAGCTTTGTGGTCGAGGGGGCTGCGGCCGGTCGGCGCGCTACATTCCCCGGTTGATCAACAGGCCGAGCACGACGATCGTCACGATCCACACGATCCCGACCGCAACGGTCATCCGGTCGAGGTTGCGCTCGACAACGGAGGATCCGCCGAGCGACGACGTGACACCGCCACCGAACATGTCGGACAGGCCGCCGCCCTTACCCTTGTGCATCAGCACAAGGAGGATCAGCAGCACGCTGAGAAGCATCACAAAGATGGACAGACCGAGGATCACACGCTCACCCGTAGCTCGACCCCGCAGCGGGGGGATGGACACCTCGGCCCCCCATTCCCCACCCGCACCAGCGCCGACAAGAGGGCGCCGACCTGGCAGCGGGTCACGGAAGGAGGAGACCGGGGACGTTTTCGGATTTTACCGTGCCGGCAGCGACACGTGTGGAGAAACCGCGAGGCACGGGAATCCCCACAGCGAAGTCTAGCCCGAACGGGGCACCTGTCGGACACCCCACCCGTCACCCATGGACATCAGAAGGTGACGGGCAGGCATAGACAAGACGTTTGGTCAGCCGTTCTCACCGAAACGAATCACCTTGGCGAACTCATCGGCCTTGAGGCAGGCACCGCCGACCAGGGCTCCGTCAACGTCCTCCTTGGCCATGATGCCGGGGGCGTTGTCACCCTTGACCGAACCGCCGTAGAGCACGCGGACGGCACCGGACACCTCGGAGGAGTACAGCTCGGTCAGGCGCCCGCGGATCGCGGCGCAGACCTCCTGCGCGTCCTCGGGGGTGGCGACCTCGCCGGTACCGATGGCCCACACGGGCTCGTAGGCGACGACGATCTTCTCGGCCTGCTCGACCGGGATCTCCTTCAGGGCACCGTCCAGCTGGGCCAGGACGTGCTCGACCTGGTTCCCGGCCTTTCGAACTTCGAGGCCCTCGCCCACGCACAGGAGCGGGGTGATCCCGTGCCTGTAGGCGGCCTTCACCTTGGCGTTGACCAGCGCGTCGTCCTCGTTGTGGTGCTCACGGCGCTCCGAGTGGCCCACCAGGGCGTAGGAGCAGTCGAGCTTGGCGAGCATCGGACCGGAGACCTCGCCCGTGTAGGCGCCCTTGTCGTGGGCGGAGATGTCCTGCGCACCGAACTTGATGCGCAGCTTGTCCCCGTCCACCAGCGTCTGCACGCTGCGGATGTCGGTGAACGGCGGCAGGACGACGACCTCGGCGTTGTCGTAGTCCTTGTCGTTCAGAGCGAAGGCCAGCTTCTGGACGAGGGCGATGGCCTCCAGGTGGTTGTTGTTCATCTTCCAGTTGCCCGCGATGAGCGGCATGCGCTTGGTCATCTTTGACTCTCTTCAGATCGTCGGGAGAGGGCTGTGTTCGAATTCAGGCGAGTGCGTCGATGCCGGGAAGGTCCTTGCCCTCCAGGTACTCCAGGCTGGCACCGCCGCCGGTGGAGATGTGGCCGAAGGCCGCCTCGTCGAAGCCCAGCGCGCGCACGGCCGCGGCGGAGTCGCCGCCGCCGACCACGGTGAAGGCGCCGGAGTCGATGATCGCCTGGGCCAGCGCGCGGGTGCCGCCCGCGTAGGGGGCCATCTCGAACACACCCATCGGGCCGTTCCAGAACACGGTCTTGGTGTCCGCCAGCTTCTCCGCGAAGAGCGCCTGGCTCTTGGGACCGATGTCCAGGCCCATCCGGTCGGCCGGGATGGCGTCGACGTCGACCTCGGCGTGGGCGGCGTCGGCGGCGAACTTCTCGGCGGCCACGACGTCCACGGGCAGGACGATCTCCACACCCTCGCGCTCGGCGCGCTCGAGGTAGCCGCGGACGGTGTCGAGCTGGTCGGCTTCGAGGAGGCTGGAGCCGACCTCGTAGCCCTTGGCCTTGAGGAAGGTGAACACCATGCCGCCGCCGATGAGCAGGCGGTCGGCGGTACCGAGGAGGTTGTCGATGACACCGAGCTTGTCGGAGACCTTGGAGCCGCCCAGAACCACGGCGTAGGGGCGCTCGGGCTCAGCGGTGAGCTTCCGCAGGACCTCGACCTCGGTCAGGACCAGACCGCCGACAGCGTGCGGGAGCTTGCCGGGCAGGTCGAAGACGCTGGCGTGCTTGCGGTGCACGGCGCCGAAGGCATCGCCCACGTACAGGTCGGCGAGCTGGGCGAAGCGGTCGGCGAGCTCGCCGCGCTCGGCGTCGTCCTTGCTGGTCTCGCCGGCCTCGAAGCGGACGTTCTCCAGCAGCGCGACCTGTCCGTCAGCCAGCCCCGCGGACGTGGCTCGCGCGGACTCACCGGCGGTGTCGGTGGCGAAAGCGACCTCGGTGCCGAGCAGCTCACCCAGGCGGGCGGCGACCGGGCGCAGGGAGTACTGGGGGTCCGGTGCGCCCTTGGGGCGGCCCAGGTGGGCGGCGACGATCACGCGGGCACCGCGCTGCCGGAGCTGGTCGATGGTCGGTAGGGCCGCGCGGATGCGGCCGTCGTCGGTGATGCGGTCACCGTCCAGCGGCACGTTCAGGTCGGCCCGTACGAACACGCGCTTTCCGGAGACGTCGAGTTCGTCGATCGTCCGCATGCTGGTCTCCTCGTTGGGGTGTTGAAGTCTGAAGGCCCCGGACGGGGTCGCGCACGCGACGGCACCCCCACCGCGCGAGGGCGGAAGGGGTGCCGGGTCACGCGACTGCGGCCACGGGGCGGTGGACCCGGTGGTTACAGGTTGGAGCCGACCAGCTTGGCCAGGTCGACCAGGCGGTTGGAGTAACCGAACTCGTTGTCGTACCAGCCGAGGATCTTGACCTGGTTGCCGGCGGCCATGGTCATCCCGGCGTCCAGGGTGCAGGAGGGCGAGGTGCCGACGATGTCGGAGGAGACGATCGGGTCCTCCGTGTAGACCAGGATGTCCTTGAGCGGGCCTTCGGCGGCGGCCTTGAACGCGGCGTTGACCTCGTCCTTGGTGACCTCGCGGTCCAGCGTGACGACCAGGTCGGTGGCGGAGCCGTCCGGGACGGGGACGCGCATGGCGATGCCGTCCAGCTTGCCCGCCAGCTCGGGGATGGCCAGGGCGGTGGCCTTGGCCGCACCGGTGCTGGTGGGGATGATGTTCTGCGCGGCCGCGCGGGCGCGACGCAGGTCTTTGTGCGGCAGGTCCAGGATGACCTGGTCGTTGGTGTACGCGTGCACCGTCGTCATGAAGCCCTGCTGGATACCGAAGTTGTCCAGCAGCACCTTCGCCATGGGCGCCACACAGTTGGTGGTGCAGGAGGCGTTGGAGATGATGTTGTGGTTGGCAGCGTCGTACTTGTCGTCGTTGACGCCCATGACGACGGTGATGTCCTCGCCCTTGGCCGGGGCGGAGATGATGACCTTCTTGGCACCGGCGTCGATGTGCTTCTGGGCGTCCTCGGCCTTGGTGAAGATGCCGGTGGACTCGACGACGACGTCGACGTTCAGGTCGCCCCAGGGAAGCTGGGCCGGGTCGCGCTGAGCCAGGACCTTGACGGTCTTGTCGCCGACGCGGATGAAGTCGTCACCGGCCTCGACCTCGCCCTCGAGGGTGCCGAGCACGGTGTCGTACTTGAGCAGGTGCGAGAGCGTCTTCGTGTCGGTGAGGTCGTTGACCGCGACGATTTCGATGTCGCTGCCGCCAGCGGCGACCGCGCGCCAGAAATTGCGGCCGATACGACCGAAGCCGTTGACGCCTACACGGATGGTCACGGAACCAATCTCCTCACAAATCGCACATCAGTTTCACCCGGGCGCTGCGCCGTACCTCGGGGTATGACCGGTACGGCCCGGCCCGACCGCGTTGAACAGCGTGAACGCGTAACAGGTGTTCACAAAGAGCCTAGCGGAATGCTGACGGGGAGCAGTTCCTACCCCATGTCTGACGACCCGTCACCCTCTCCCGGGTTCGCGACCATCCTGGCATTGCACGGCGGAGAGGTCTATACCATTTTCGGAAGTTATCCGGGAGTTTTCGCAGTTAACAAAGCCGAACATCCGTGTTTCCGCGCCGTTCCGGCCGGTTCCCGGCCAGCGCCCGGTCAGGGGACGAGCATGTCAGGAGTGAGGTTCGCCTCTGTTCCCTCGATGCCCAGATCGCTGGCACGCTTGTCCGCCATGGCCAACAGCCTGCGAATACGTCCAGCGATGGCGTCCTTGGTCAGCGGAGGAACGGACAGTTGGCCGAGCTCCTCCAGGGAGGCCTGCTTGTGCGCCAGGCGCAGCTGGCCGGCGGCCACCAGGTGCTTGGGCGCCTCCTCCCCCAGGATCTCCAGGGCACGCTCCACCCGGGCGCCCGCCGCGACCGCGGCCCGGGCACTGCGCCGCAGGTTGGCGTCGTCGAAGTTGGCGAGCCGGTTCGCGGTGGCCCTCACCTCCCGGCGCATCCTGCGCTCCTCCCAGGCCAGCACGCTCTGGTGTGCGCCCAGCAGGGTGAGCAGCGCCCCGATCGAGTCCCCGTCCCGCACCACCACCCGGTCCACTCCGCGCACCTCACGCGCCTTGGCGTGCACCTTGAGGCGGCGGGCCGCGCCGACCAGGGCCAGCGCGGCTTCGGGGCCGGGACATGTGACCTCGAGTGACATCGAGCGGCCCGGCTCGGTGAGGGAGCCGTGCGCGATGAAGGCGCCGCGCCAGGCGGACTCGGAGTCACAGGCGCCGCCCGCGACCACGTGGCGGGGCAGGCCGCGCACCGGGCGGCCGTTGTTGTCGACCAGGCCGGTCTGCCGGGCCAGGGACTCGCCGTCCTTGATCACCCGCACCACGTACCGGTTCCCCTTGCGCAGTCCGCTCGGCGAGAGCACCACGACCTCGGACTCGTGGCCGAAAACCTCCGAGATGTCCTTGCGCAACCGCCGGGCAGCGGCACCGGTGTCGAGTTCGGCCTCGATCACGATCCGGCCGCCCACGAGGTGCAGGCCTCCGGTGAAACGCAGGATGGTGGACACCTCCGCCTTGCGGCAGCATGGCTTGAGAATCGCCAGACGGCTCAACTCATCCTTCACCACGCCGGTCATCGCCATCGCTGCGATCCTCCCCTTGAACTGGCAGAACACCGGCGCCCCACACTCAGACACCGGGGGTGCCGCCGCGGGCTCTGCCACGGGCGGCTTTCTCGATGCAGACTACGTGACACGCGCCTTAACACCGACCCCCTCACGGCGTGTTGCCGCTCCGCCTTCCCTGCTCACAGGCGGCGTGTCGGCCTTCGTGGCGGTGTGCGGTCAATTGCTCCCGTGCTTGCCGCCGGTACCGGAGTCGGCCAGCAGGGACTCCACGTACTCTCGCAGGACGACCGCGTGGTTGTGCTCGGTGTCCTTGGCGGCGTAGAGCAGGGTGACCGGCCCCCTGCGCGCCGCCGCCAGGATCGGCTCGAGTACCTCGGGGCGGCGGTCCAACTCGGCCCGGTACCGTTCGGCGAACTCGGCGAAGCGTTCCGGGGCGTGCCCGAACCACCTGCGGAGTTCGGGGCTGGGTGCGGCGTCCTTGACCCAGAGATCGCCCGCCACCTCGGTCTTGCGCACGCCGCGCGGCCAGAGGCGGTCCACGAGGAACCGGGGCCCGGGCGGGGACGCCTCCGCCCGACCGGGATGCTCTTCGGCCCGCACCTCGTCGTAGACGCGTTCCAGGTAAACGTGGTGTTCAGCCATGGGACTGCCCTTCCCGGGCCGCGGTCACGGCGAACCCGCGCGCTCCCCAAGAATCGGCCTCCGGGCGGCGCCATCGCCCCACCAAGCCCAGTGGCCTCACCAACCCCGGCACCCAAAGGCCCCTTCAGGCCTCCAGGATGCGTTCCAGGGCCTGGGCCAGCCTGTCGGGATCGTGCCTGGGCGTTCCGTCGCCCCGGCTCAGATCGTCGAGCTCCAGTCGGCCGCCGAGCTGGCCCGCCACCGCCCGGAGCGGCCCGCTGTCCTCCACGCTCCCCCGGTCGGCCAGCACCACGTCCACCCCCAGTTTGGGGGCGTGCTCGTGCAGCACCTCGAGATAGGTCTCGGGACGGAAATCGTCGGTCTCTCCGCGCTGCGGAGAGAGGTTCAGGGCGACCAGGCGTTTGGCGCGGGTGGTGACCAGGGCGTCGGCCAGCTCCGGGACCAACAGGTGCGGGAGCACGCTGGTGAACCAGGATCCGGGACCGAAGACCACCCAGTCGGCCTCGCGCACGGCCTTGACCGCCTGCGGGCTGGCGGGCGGTTCCTCGGGGACCAGCCCGATGGAGCGCACCTGGCCGCTGGTACTGGCACAGGCCACCTGGCCTCGCACCGTGGTGAGCTGGTCGGGCCGTTCCGGGTCGGTCCCCGACACCTCCGCGGCGATCTCCAACGGCACCGACGACATCGGCAGGACCCGGCCGTGGGCGCCCAACAGCTGGCCCACCCAGTCCAGCCCGGCCACGGAGTCGCCCAGGAGCTCCCAGAGGGCGACGATCAAGAGGTTGCCGACCGCGTGGCCGTGCAGGTCACCCTCCGAACGGAACCGGTGCTGGAGCACGTGGCTCCAGGTGTGCCCCCACTCGTCGTCCCCGCACAGCGCGGCCAGGGCCATCCTCAGGTCGCCGGGCGGAAGCACGCCCAGCTCCTCCCGCAGTCGGCCGCTGGAGCCACCGTCGTCGGCGACCGTCACGATCGCGGTGACATCCGTGGTCACCCGGCGTAGCGCCGACAACGAGGCGTGCAGGCCGTGCCCGCCTCCTAGCGCGACCACTCGGGGAGGTCGCGACTCATCGCCGCTGTCCGACGCCGTGCTCTTCGACATGCCTACGGCCTGCCCCCTCCGGACCGGCACCAATAACGACCGGGCCAATGTAAGGGAAGACGCCACACTTGGCGATTCGGTTCGCACCGAGGCCCCAGAGTTGGCCGGTCCCGGTCACGTCCGGTTACTCCCGGCTCACATCCCGGTGCACGACGTGCACGTCCACTCCCTGGGTACGGAGCCGGTCGGCGAACTGTTCGGTCATGGCCACGCTGCGGTGCTTACCCCCGGTACAGCCCACCGCGAGCGTCATGTAGTGCTTGCCCTCGCGCTGGTAGCCGGCGAGCGTCAGCTTCAGAACCTCCGAGTAGGCCTCCAGCATCTCCTTGGCGCCGTCCTGGGAGAGCACGTAGTCACGCACCGGCTCGTCGCGGCCGTTCATCGGTCTGAGCTCAGGCACCCAGTGCGGGTTCGGGAGGAAGCGGCAGTCGAGGACCAGGTCGGCGTCGACCGGAAGGCCGTGCTTGAAACCGAACGAGACCACGTTGGCGCGCGGGCGCACCTCGCCGCTCTCGCCGAAGAAACCGATCACCCGGGCCTTGAGCTGGTGCACGTTGAGCTGGGAGGTGTCGATCACCAGGTCGGCGTCGCCCCGGATGGCCAGCAGCGTCTCGCGCTCGCGGGCGATGCCGTCGGTCACCCGACCGTCCCCCTGCAGTGGGTGCGGGCGGCGGACCCCCTCGAACCGGCGGACCAAGGCGTCGTCCCCGGCCTCCAGGTAGAGCACCCGCGCCGTGATGTCGCGCTTGCGCAGCTCCTCGACCGTGGACAGCAGGTCCTCGGTGAAGGCAAGGGAACGCACGTCCACCACCACCGCGACCCGGGGGACCGCCCCGTGGGTACGGCCCGCCAGCTCGATCATCGTCGGCAGCAGCCCCGGAGGCAGGTTGTCCACCACGAACCAGTCCAGGTCCTCCAAAGCCCTGGCCGCCGTGCTGCGACCCGCACCGGACATCCCGGTGACGATGACCACCTCGGGCGGCAGTTCCCCGCCTAGTTCGACCGTCATGTGTCTCCTCCCCCGTCTGTACTCTGACTTGCCTTCGCCCCGTCGCTCTCCCCATCCCGCCGACCGGGGCCGCCGGACAGGTGCTCGTGAACCGCCTCAGCCAGTTTGGGGCCGATTCCGGGAACGGCGGCGATCTCCTCGGCGCTCGCCGAGGCCAGCCGCTTGACCGAGCCGAACTCCTTGATGAGGGCCGTCCTGCGCGCGGGCCCGAGCCCCGGGAGCTCGTCCAGACTGCTCCCGGTGAGCGCCTTGGCGCGCTTCTGCCGGTGGTACTGGATGGCGAAGCGGTGGGCCTCGTCGCGTACCCGCTGGAGCAGGTAGAGGCCTTCTCCAGTGCGCGGGAGGATCACCGGGTCCTCGTCGTCGGGCAACCACACCTCCTCCAAGCGCTTGGCCAGGCCGCAGACAGCCACGTCGTCGATCCCGAGCTCGTCCAGGGCGCGCCGTGCCGCCGCGGCTTGGGGCCGGGCACCGTCCACAACCACCAGATTAGGGGGGTAGGCGAATCTTCCGGGGGCGGGTTCATCTCTGCCGGAGGATGGCTCCCCCTGGCCTTGGTGGCCGCCGTGGTCATCGGTGTCACCCATGCGGACCACCTCTCCGGAGCGCGCGCTCTCCTCCAGGTAGCGGCGGAAACGGCGCTTGACCACCTCGTACATGGCGGCGACGTCGTGTTGTTCGGCTCCCCCGGCTCCGCTGCCGCGGACCGAGAAGCGGCGGTACTCCGGTTTGCGTACCAGCCCGTCCTCGAAGACCACCATCGACGCCACGACGTGCTCGCCCTGGAGGTTGGAGATGTCGAAGCACTCGATGCGCAGCGGCGCCTCGGGCAGGTCCAGCGCCTCTTGGATCTCGTTGAGCGCCCTGCTGCGGGTACTCAGGTCCCCGGCCCGGTGCGTCTTGTGCCGGGCGAGCGCCTCGCGTGCGTTCTTGTCGACCGTCTCCATGAGGGACTTCTTGTCTCCGCGCTGCGGTACGCGCAGGTCCACCGCCGATCCCCGGTGCTGCGAGAGCCAGGCGGCGAGGGCGCCGGGGTCGGCGGGCTCGTGCGACACCAGGATCTCACGGGGCACCGCAGTACCGGTGCCCTCCGTCTCGTCCGATCCGTCGAGCGGTCCGTAGAGCTGGCCGAGGAGGGTCTCCATGAGCTCATCGGGGCCGGCGTCGGTGACCTTGTCCACCACGTAGCCGCGCTGGCCCCGGATCCGGCCGCCGCGCACGTTGAAGACCTGGACCGCCGCTTCCAAGGGGTCCTCGGCCAGGGCGATGACGTCGCAGTCGGTGGAGTCGGGCAGGACCACGGCCTGCTTCTCCAGGGCGGCGCGCAGGGCCTCGATGTCGTCGCGGATCCGGGCGGCCCGCTCGTACTCCATCTCCTTGGCCGCTTCGGTCATCCGGCCCTCCAGCTCGCGGATGAAGCGACCGGTGTCACCGGCGAGGAAGGAGCAGAAGTCCTCCACCAGCTCCCGGTGCTCTTCGGGGCTGGCCTTGCCCACGCAGGGGGCCACACACTTGCCGATGTAGCCGAGCAGGCAGGGGCGGCCGCTGCTGCGCGCCCCCCGGAAGACCCCGGCCGAACAGGTGCGCACCGGAAAGACCCGCAGCAGCAGGTCGACGGTCTCCCGGATCGCCCAGGCGTGCGAATACGGACCGAAGTAGCGCACCCCCTTGCGCTTGGCGCCGCGCATCACCTGTACTCGTGGGAACTCCTCGTTCAGGGTCACCGCGAGGTAGGGATAGCTCTTGTCGTCCCGGTACTTGACGTTGTACCGCGGGTTGTACTGCTTGATCCAGGAGTACTCGAGCTGGAGCGCCTCGACCTCGGTGCCGACGATCGTCCAGTCGACGTCGGCGGCGGTGGAGACCATCTGCTGGGTACGGGGGTGGAGTCCGGCGAAGTCGCGGAAGTAGGAGGACAGCCTCGACCGCAGGTTCTTGGCCTTGCCCACATAGATCACGCGGTCCGACGCGTCCCGGAAGCGGTAGACACCCGGTTCGGTCGGGATGGAACCGGGTGCGGGTCGCAGGTGAGGAGTCGCAGCCATGGCCCCATTCTGGTGTGTCCCGGGGACAGACGACCACCTCGCCTGGTGGCGCGGCCCGTGTAGCCCATCACTAAACGGCAATCCGACCCGCCAAACGTCACGATTGGATATCTGGATGGTCTACCTTGGGCGGGTACACACGAACTTACCGACATGAACGACAAGGGGGCTCTTCGTCGTGGACGTTGCCCAATGGACCGCGATCGGCATCGCCGTCGCGGTTTCGATGGTCCTGGTCTTCGTTCTCCAGTGGCTGCTCAACCACAAGTTGGGCAAGGTCTGGCCGATGGCCCGCTACGTGGTCGCGCGCTCCGCGATCACCGCCTACACCGCCGCGGCAGTGGTGGGCGCCAACCTCGCGCTCCCCAGCGTGAGCGACGTCGGGTGGAGCACCTACCAGACCATCAATCACGCGATGACGATCCTGATGATCGCGTCCCTGACCGCTCTGATCCTCAGCTTGGCCTACGCGGCCACGGACATGGTCCTGGAGCGCCTCTCGGCCAGCAACGGCGACGCGGACCGCCGCGCCCGCCGCATCCAGACCCAGGTCCGCCTCCTGCGCCGGGTCATCACCTCCATTGTCGTCGTCCTGGCGGTCTCCGCGATCCTGTTCACCTTTCCCGAGGTCCAGGCACTCGGAGCCGGCCTCATGGCCTCCGCCGGTGTGATCGGTATCGTCGCCGGTGTTGCCGCCCAGTCGACCCTGGGCAACCTGTTCGCCGGACTCCAGCTGGCCTTCAGCGACGCCCTGCGGCTCGGCGACGTCGTCGTGGTCGAGGGCGAGTGGGGCCGGGTCGAGGAGCTCAGCCTGGTGAACGTCACCATCAAGATCTGGGACGAGCGCCGCCTGGTCGTTCCGGTGGCCAACTTCACCACGACCAGCTTCGAGAACTGGACGAAACACGGCACCAACATCACCGCCAAGGTGCAGCTTCCCCTGGACTGGGAGGTGCCGATCGGTGAGCTCCGCGAGGAGGCCGGGAAGCTGGTCACCTCCAGCAAGCACTGGGACGGGCGCAGCTGGTCCTGCCAGGTCGTGGACATCAGCGAGACCGGCGAGGTCCTGGTGCGGATCGTCGCCACCGCCGCCGACACCGGCGACCAGTGGCACATCGCCTGCGAGATCCGCGAGCACCTCATCGGCTGGCTGTCCACGAACTACCCGCAGTCCCTTCCCCGCAAGCGCACCGAATTCGTCACCGGCGCCCCCGAGGACGAAGCCGCCTACGCGGCGGAGTTCCCCACGTCGGCGTTCCGCCGTGCCACCGCGGCCTCCGGCGCCGCCCACGACACCAACGGTTCGGCCCAGGCCGGAAACCCCGAAGAGGTTTAGAAGCCTTCTCTCCACCCCGTACACGACGGAGCCCCACCGAGACGCACTCGGTGGGGCTCCGTCGTCGTGTGCCCGTCTCAGACGGCCGCGAGCAGCCAGTACGTGCGGCTCAGTCGAGGATGATGTCGGTACCGTCGATCGTCACGGTGAACGGTTCCAGCGGGTCGTCGGCGGGCCCGGCCACCGGCTCGCCCGAGGCGATGTCGAACTGGCTGCCATGGCACAGGCAGCGGATCACCTCGTCGACTTCCTGGACCGTGCAGCCCCCGTGGGTACAGGAAGCACTGAAGGCCTTGTACTCGCCCTCTTCGGGCTGGGTGACCACCAGCTTGCTGTGGCTGAACACCGCCCCGCCGCCCTCGGGCACCTCCGTGGTCTGACCGACCACGTGGCCGCGCCGGATCTCCTGCGCGGCGGGTGGCTCGCCGCAGGCGCTCACGGCGGTCACGGCCGCCGCGGCCCCCGCCGTACCGAGCAGCCCGCGCCTGCTCATCCCGCACCCGCATGTCCTGTTTCCGGCCACGTCCGAACGCTCCTCACCTGCGCCTGAATTCCAACTACGAACTGTAGTAGAAGAGGGAGGGTGACCTGACCGGGGGTCCCCGTCGGCACTGGAGCCCCCGACGGCTCAGCGGACGTCGAGGACCACGGTTCCGGCGATCCTGTCGTGCAAGCCCTGCTGGTTGGGTCGGTTCCACGCCGCCATGCCGCCGATGAGGACCGCCATCACGAAGACCAGCACGAACCAGAACGCCCCGGTGAAGAACAGCAGTGCGGGGAAGGCGTACAGGGCGGCGCGGACCATCACGGAGGCGAGCGGGATCTCCCCCAGCTGTCCCCCGGAGGCCAGCGGGGCCACCTTCAGGTTCATCACGCGCTTGCCGAAAGTCTGCTTCCAGCGCGAGACCGCGTACGTCTCGTACCCGGTGTACAGGAGGAACACGGTCGGCCAGAGCAGGAACCAGACCCGGGCCCCCAGGTCCATGGTCGAACCGCCGAAGACCGCCCGCGCCCCGGCCCAGGTGAACGCGAAGATCAGGCTCACCACCAGCGCGGGCAGGGCGATCACGGCCAGGTCGACCAGGCGCGCCGCCGCCCGTGCGGACCAGCGGGCCAACGGGTACCTGGCGCCCTCGGCCGGCGGCGGGGGCTGGGGACCCCCGGCGTTCGGCGCACCCTGGGGATCCTTCGCCGGGCCCGGACCCTGGTTCGGCGGGGTGCCCTGGTGGGGCGGATGCCCCCACCGCGTCGTCCCCCGGTCGGGTTCGTGCGGGGGCGGGGCAGCGTTCATGGTGACGACGAACCTCCTGTTGGGGGCGGGCGCGGGTCAGGGCGGGGACATACCCGACTCTACCGAGGCCCGGACAGAGCGAACGCCCGTGCTGTGGGTCCAGGGCCACAGCACGGGCGCCATACCGTCTCGGCGCGCTTCGGCTAGAGCATCTTCGCCAGGAACTGCCCGGTGTAGGACTCGGCGACCGCGGCGACCTCTTCCGGCGTTCCCTCGGCCACGACCAGGCCGCCGCCGGAACCGCCCTCGGGACCCATGTCGATGACGTGGTCGGCGGTCTTGATCACGTCCAGGTTGTGCTCGATGACGATCACCGTGTTGCCGCTGTCAGCCAGCCGGTTGAGGACCCCGAGGAGCTTGCGGATGTCCTCGAAGTGCAGTCCGGTGGTGGGCTCGTCGAGCACGTACACGGTCCGGCCGGTGGAACGGCGCTGCAGCTCGGCCGCGAGCTTGACCCGCTGGGCCTCGCCGCCGGACAGCGTGGTGGCGGGCTGGCCCAGGCGCACATAGCCCAGCCCGACGTCGTCCAGGGTCTGCAGGTGGCGGCGGATCGCGTTGACCGGCTCGAAGAACTCCAGCGCCTCGGTGATCGGCATGTCGAGCACCTCGGAGATGCTCTTGCCCTTGTACTTCACCTGGAGGGTCTCCCGGTTGTACCGGGCACCGTGGCAGACCTCGCAGGGCACGTACACGTCGGGCAGGAACTGCATCTCGATCCGGAGCGTGCCGTCACCGGAGCACGCCTCGCAGCGGCCGCCCTTGACGTTGAAGGAGAACCGCCCCGGCTGGTAGCCGCGCGTCTTGGCGTCGGTGGTCTGCGCGAACAGCTTGCGCACGTGGTCGAAGACGCCGGAGTAGGTCGCCGGGTTGGAACGCGGGGTGCGGCCGATCGGGCTCTGGTCGACGTGCACCACCTTGTCGACCTTGTTCATGCCGTTGACCCGCAGGTGGCGGCCGGGCACGCTGCGCGCGCCGTTGAGCTCCTTGGCCAGGGCCTTGTACAGGATCTCGTTGACCAGCGTGGACTTGCCGGAACCGGAGACCCCGGTGATGGCGGTGAACACACCCAGTGGGAAGGCGACGTCGATACCGTCGAGGTTGTTCTCCCTCGCTCCCCTGACCACGAGCTCGTTCCCCTTGGTGAGGGGGCGGCGCACGGCCGGAAGGGGGATGACCCGCCTCCCGGCGAGGTAGTCGCCGGTGAGCGACTCGGACGAGGTGAGGAGTTCGTCGACGATGCCGGAGACCACGACGTGTCCGCCGTGCTCGCCCGCGCCCGGACCGATGTCCACGACCCAGTCGGCGGAGCGGATGGTGTCCTCGTCGTGTTCGACGACGATGAGCGTGTTGCCGATGTCGCGCAGCCGCTGGAGCGTCTCCAGGAGCCGGGCGTTGTCGCGCTGGTGCAGGCCGATGGACGGCTCGTCCAGCACGTAGAGGACACCCACCAGGCCGGAGCCGATCTGGGTGGCCAGCCGGATGCGCTGGGCCTCGCCCCCGGAGAGCGATCCGGAGGAGCGGGACAGGCTGAGGTAGTCCAGCCCCACGTCCAGCAGGAAGCCGAGCCGCGCGTTGATCTCCTTGAGCACCTGCGCGGCGATGACCATGTCCCGGTCGGACAGCGTGAGGCCGGCCAGGAAGTCCGCGCTGTCGCTGAGCGACATCGAGGCGACCTCCGCGATGGACTTGCCGCCGACGGTGACCGCCAGTACGACCGGCTTCAGGCGGGTGCCATCGCAGGTCGGGCAGGGCACGGACCGCATGTAGCCCTCGAGCCGCTCCCGGGTGTGGTCGCTCTCCACCTCCGCGTGGCGGCGCTTGACCCACGGCACCACACCCTCGAACTCCGTGTAGTAGGAGCGGCTGCGCCCGTACCGGTTCCGGTAACTGACGTGGACCTGGGTGTGGTGGCCCTCCAGGATCGCCTTGCGCGCGGCGCGGGGCAGGCGCTCCCAGGAGGTGTCCATGCCGAAGCCGACCGCCTCGCCCAGGGCCTTGAGGATGCGTTCCCAGTAGCCGCCGTTGTGCCCGCCCGACCAGGGGGCGATGGCGCCCTCGGACAGGGACCTCTCGGGGTCGGGCACCAGCAGGTCGGCGTCGACCTCCATCCGGGTGCCCAGGCCGGAGCAGTCGGGGCAGGCGCCGTAGGGGGCGTTGAACGAGAAGGAGCGCGGTTCGAGCTGTTCGAAGGAGAGGTCGTCGTAGGGGCAGTACAGGTGCTCCGAGAAGACCTTCTCGCGCTCGGGGTCGTCGGTGTCCAGGTCGACGAAGTCCAGGACGATGGTGCCCCCGGCCAGTTTGAGGGCGGTCTCCACCGAGTCGGTGAGCCGGCCGTTGGCGCTGGGCTTGACGCTGAGCCGGTCGACGACCACGGCGATGTCGTGCTTGTCGTAGCGGCCGAGCTTGGGGGCCTCGTCCAGCCGGACCGCCTGGCCGTCGACGACGGCGCGGGTGAAGCCCTTGGACTGCAGGTCCTTGAAGAGTTCGATGTACTCGCCCTTGCGGCCGCGCACGACCGGCGCGAGCACCTGGAAGCGGGTGCCCTCGGTCATCTCCATGACCCGGTCGACGATCTGCTGCGGCGTCTGACGGGCGATCTCGCGACGGCATTCCGGGCAGTGCGGAACACCCACGCGGGCCCAGAGCAGGCGCAGGTAGTCGTAGACCTCGGTGATGGTGCCGACGGTGGAACGCGGGTTGCGGCTGGTCGACTTCTGGTCGATGGACACCGCGGGTGACAGTCCCTCGATGAAGTCGACGTCGGGCTTGTCCATCTGGCCGAGGAACTGGCGGGCGTACGCCGACAGAGACTCGACGTAGCGGCGCTGGCCCTCGGCGAAGATCGTGTCGAAGGCGAGCGATGACTTGCCCGAACCGGACAGGCCGGTGAACACGATCATCGAGTCGCGCGGCAGGTCCAGGGACACGTCCTTGAGGTTGTGCTCCCGTGCTCCACGGACCACGAGTTGTTCGACCATCGAGTGAGACATCCTTCGGCTCTGAGCACAGGACGCGGACTACGTCGCTTGACGTCGCTGGTACCCGTGTGTGGCTTCGCGGTACGGCGGTCGCAGGCCCCTCGGGGCCGCGCGGCCTCGGAACCGGGCCGCTGAGGGAATGCGGGAGGTGGTACTTACTCCCTGCCCGACAAGACTAACGATCGCCGGTGACAGTTTCTTCCACCGCACAGAAGTGGTGGTACCCATAGCGCTCCGGCGCCGCGGGTGCCACCACTATAGACGAACGCGTGTTCGATTTCGCGCGGTTCCCGTCAAGTTCTCCGTGTAATGCCTCAGGGCATCGGTGACGGTTCAGCCGGTTCCGGGAGGTCCGCCGTTGCCGAGGACGGCATTGCCAGCAAGGTCGAGGCCGACTGTGACCGCCATGAGCTCGGGTGCCCGGGTGACGCGGCGGCGTCCGCAGTGCCCAGTTCCCCGGGAATGCGGCACCGCTCCTCGTCGGTGAACGACGCTTCGTCGAGAACAGCGGTCGGGCTGCCGCCCCGGCCCTGCCGCTGGCACTCGTCGATGACCACTACCTCGGGCATGGCACCGGGTCGGCCGTCACCCTCATCGTCAGGTCCAGCGCGGGCGCGCTGTGCGTCAACTCGCCGACCGAAACGAGGTCGGCTCCCGTCTCGGCGATGGCGCGGATCTCGGCCACGACCGCCAGGCCTTCCGGAACGCTCCACGCGGTGGTGATGCCGTGGCTCGACTCATCCCCGGCCCGGGCAGCGGCGACGGCGGTTCGCGCCGCCGGTGCGGGGAACTCTGGCATGGTCCGCGCTCTCCAGTCCTGTGGTTACGCGCCGACAACTTGAGTCTCGCGCGGACCGCTGTCAGAACCGGTTGCGCTGGCTGTCGTCGGCATCCTCGGCGGCAGCGGGCGGGGCGTCGGCAAGCTCGGCGGCCCACCGCCGTGACCACGCGATGACCGGATCGAGGGCCTCGCGGGCGTCGTGGCCGAGCGGGGTGAGGCTGTAGTTGCCGTCGGGCAGCACCTCGGCGAGTCGAGCCTCTTGGAGCTCTGTGAGCCGCTGCCGCAGGACGCTTGACGACATGCCGTCGCAGCGCCGCTGCAGGAGCCGGGAGCGCCAAGCGCTCCCGGCCTCGCATGCCCCGACGCGACTACTACGCGGTGCCCGGTACCTCCCCGCCCGGCGGCCAGGAGGTGGCCGACGTAGTCGTTCACGGCCCAGGTGCTGACCAGCCACGGTTTCCGCACGGTCGATCCGGCCCGTACCACTCCGGCGGAGGCATTTCCGTCCCCAAGAGGCTGCTCCTGGACGCCGGCCTAGGCTTCGCCCTTGTCGGCGGAGACCGCGTCGCGGTCGGCGGCGACGGCCTCCTTCCTGCGTTTGTCGATGCCGGACTTGATCAGGCTGCCGACGACGGTGACGGTCATGATGCCGAGGATGACGGTCAGCGAGACGCCGATACCGACCTCCATGACGTCCACACCGTTCTCGTGCAGGGCGTGCAGGACCATCTTCACACCGATGAAGACCATGATCGCGGACAGGCCCCAGCTGATGTAGGCCAGCCGGTCCATGAGCCCGGCCAGCAGGAAGTAGAGCTGGCGCAGACCCATCAGGGCGAAGGCGTTGGCGGTGAAGACGATGTAGGCGTCCTGGGTAAGGCCGAAGATCGCCGGGATGGAGTCGACGGCGAAGACCAGGTCGATGACGCCGATCGCGACGATGACCAGCAGCATCGGGGTGACGTGGCGGCGGCCGTCGAGCTTCACGGTCAGCTTGGCGCCGTGGTAGTCCTTCGTCACCGGCCAGAAGCGCTTGACCAGGCGCACGACCGGCGTCTGGGTGAAGTCCTTCTCCTCGTCGCCACCCTTCACGTGGTCCCGGAGGATCTTGTAGCCGGTGTAGATGAGGAAGGCGCCGAAGAGGTAGAAGACCTCACTCCAGGCGTTGATGACCTGGGCGCCCAGGACGATGAAGATGCCGCGCATGATGATCGCGAGGACGATGCCGACGAGCAGGACCTCGTGCTGGTACCGCTTGGGAACCGCGAACGCGGTCATCAGCAGGTAGAACACGAAGAGGTTGTCGATGCTCAGGCTCTTCTCGGTGACGAACCCGGCGAAGTACTCGGCACCCGAGGTGACGTTTCCGAAGTACATGACTCCGAGGCCGAACACGATGGCGATGCCGATGTAGAAGGCGGCCCACCAGGCGGCCTGGCGGATCCCGAACTCCTTGGGACCCTTCGTCTTGCTCCACGGGTGGTCGACGATGATCAGATCCAGCGTCAGGATCAGGATCATGGCTGCGATCGTGGCAGCCCAAACCCACAGGGGAACGTTCACGGACGGACTCTCCTCCGGTTGGTGCGCGCGAGCGTTATGCACGCACGACGGTTAACCGGAGGTCTCTCCCGTTCACACGCGGACGGTGTGAACCGGCGGAACCGGGAGCACGCCGATGTACTCCGTGATGACGGCGCCGCCGCGACAGGGATACTCCCCTCACGTGGTGAAGCAGGCGCGAAAAGCGCACCAGAACAGCGTACGCGATCCGAACCAGACCCAAGCATGCCAGTAAAGCCCTCTCTAAGGAAGTCGCCCGCGCGGTTGTAGTCACCACACCTCCGGGACACACCCACCAGACCGCGGGGATATCCGGCCCCGGTGCAGCCGCTAAGGCAAAGGCACCCGGGGGGACGGCTTTGGGCCCGGCTGCCAGGGTGGACCGCCTCGGACGCGGTGCTGTCACCACCGGGCCACGGACTTGTACACCGAGCACGCCGCCTCCACCGCGTCCTCCTCGCTGGGCAGTCCACGGGCCGCCTCACGGGAGCGGGCGCGCAGACGGGCGGCGAGTCCGGGGTCGTCCAGCACCCGGCCGACCGCCGCCGCGAACGCGTCAGGGTCACCGGGCGGCACCATGAGGACCGTCCCCGCGTACAGGTCGGGGATGCCGCCCACCTTGGTGGCGACCACGGGCAGCCCGGCGCGGAGCGCCTCCATGATCACCAGCGAGGCCCCCTCCCACTGACTGGTCAGGCAGAAGACGTCCGCTGCCGCCAGCAGATCCGCGACGTCACTGCGGTGCCCGAGCATGCGCACGTCGGTGTCCATCTCGGCCGCGGTGTCATGGAGCTCCCCCCACAGGGGTCCGTCCCCCGCGATCGCCACCACCGGCTCGGGTACTCGGTCGGCGATCGCCGGTGCCGCCTCGAGCAGCATGTCCAGCCCCTTCTGCTCCGCCAGTCGCGCCACCGTCAGCAGGAGCGGCCGCTCCGGAAGGACGGCCAGGTCCGCCCGGGTGTCCTCCCGGCCCTTCAGCGGCCGCCCCGTCTCCGGTGCGGCGACCACCGCCATCCGGGCATCGCGCGCGCCAGCCTCGTGCAGGCTGCGCACCAAGTCACCGGAGACCCCCAGAACGATGTCCGCCCGGTGGGCCACGATCCGCTCCAGCAGCGGGAAGACCGCCCCCGTCGTCCCCGAAGCGGTGGGCGGGGCGTTGTGCGCCGTGACCACCAGCGGCCGGGTCCCCGCCAACGCGCACAGGGCCCCGGCGTGCACTCCGTGCGCGTGCACCACGTCGGCGCCGCGCAACAGCGCACGCAACCGCAGCAGCGCGCCGGGGTCGCCAAGGGACGGCACCGGGCCGATCTGGACCGGTGAGAAGCGCATCCCGGACGATGACAGTCCGAGCTCCCGATCGACGGAGGGCGGCCCGATCACCGCCACCCGGTATCCGCGCCGGAGCAACCCCTCCCCCAGCGACCGGACATGGCGCCCCACGCCGCCGCTGACGGTCCCGACGACCAGTGCGATCCTGCCGTTCACCGCGTCACCCTCCTGCGTTCGAGTACGGTCAGGGCGCCGCCGGGGACGGCTCGACCGGGCCGGGCAGCGGATCGGGGAGGAACCCGGAGACACCCTCGCCGACGCCGTAGGCAGCGCCGGGCCCTTCGAGGGCGTCAGCGAGAGCGAGCACCGCGGCCACGTCGCCGGTGGGCCGCCCGACCACGTCCACGGTAGTGAAGGGGGGCTCCTCGGCGCGGACCTGGGCCAGCAGTCCTCCGTCCCCGGCCGAGGCGGGGTCCCCCGCTAGGACGGTCGCGCCGATCTCGCTGTGCAGTGCCGCGGTGAGGTCGGACAGGATGCCGTAGGCGGTCTCCTGATCGCCCGTGGGGGTGTGGGAGGGGGCCACCACGATCAGGGCATCGGCCGACCGGGCGGGTGACCCCTCGACGGCGAGCAGGCCGCCCTCTTGGAAGGCGGACAGGACAGTGCCCGCGCCATGGTCGGGGTCGGATCCCTCCGCGTCGGTTTCCTCGGTGTCGTCTGCTGAGTCGTCGGCGCCGTCCGCTTGACCGTCCGAGCCCTCGTCCGCGTCGTCACCCTCGTCGTCGCCGTCGGCCCGGTCGTCCTCCGTGGCGAGCGCCCTGCCGAGTTCGGCTCCGGCCTTGTCGTAAGGGCTACCGGAGAGCCCTGCAGGGTTACCCGAGACCTGGAGCGTGAGTTCGTCGACGAAGGTGGACCCGACGCCGTCCAGCATGGCGTCCTCGAGGAACACGT
The DNA here is from genome assembly GCF_054777395.1 of Nocardiopsis oceani. Taxonomy (NCBI): domain Bacteria; kingdom Bacillati; phylum Actinomycetota; class Actinomycetes; order Streptosporangiales; family Nocardiopsidaceae; genus Nocardiopsis; species Nocardiopsis oceani. The sequence goes on along the minus strand of NZ_BAAHAR010000047.1, from coordinate 15,683 downwards.
GGCCGACGGCCTCCCCGCCCGCGTCCGCGATGCGCCCGCCCAGCCCGCGCACAGCCTCCTCTTCGGCCCCGGGCCCGGCGACCAGCACCACGCCCAGGCCGCTCAGGCGGCCCGCCAGGACGTCTCCGGCCACGGCCTCGGCCAACTGGTCGGCACCGGCGTTGAGGCGTTCGGCGTCGTCGCGCTCCTCGCGCAGGTCCTCGCTCTCTCCCTGTAGGTCCGCGCTCTCGGACCGGAGCGTGTTGAGCAGGGGGTCCTGCAGCACCGTGCTGCCCAGGACGAGCCCGACTGTGAGGGCCAGGAAGACCGCCACGACGGAAACGAGGTGATAGCGGAAGTCGATCACAAGAGCCCCGTCATCCAGTAGACGAACGCGTCCCAGCGCGCAGCGAGAAAGGTGAGGTAGTCCTGCCCGGCCGGCGAGCTGTAGGCGGCGACCAGGATGGTGAGCAGGCACGCGGCCACCAGGCCGAACAGTGCCCACGGGGAGATGCGGGACCGGTAGAGGCGGCTCACTCCCTGGGCGTTTACCAGCTTCCCGCCGACCCGGAGCCGGGTGAGGAAGGTACTGGCCATGCCCGAGCGGCCCCTGTCGAGGAACTCCTCCAGCGTGCCGTGGGTGCCGACGGCCACGATGAGGTCGGCGCCGGAGCTGTCGGCGAGCATCATCGCGGCGTCCTCGCTGGTCCCGGAGGAGGGGAACACCACGGTCTCGTAGCCGAGGTCGGTGAGCCGTTGGAGCCCCGGTGCCCGCCCGTCCCGGTAGGCGTGCACCACGAGTTCGGCACCGCTGGCCAGGGCCCGGTCAGAGACGGAGTCGAAGTCACCGACGATGACGTCGGGCCGGTACCCGGCCTCCAACACCGCGTCCGCTCCGCCGTCCACCGCGATGATGACCGGTCGGAACTCGCGGATGTACGGCCGGAGCGCGACGATGTCCTCACGGTGGTGGTAGCCGCGCACCACGACGAGGACGTGGCGGCCCTCCATAGCGGTACCGACCACCGGGATGCCGACGCCGTCCAGGAGCAGGTCGTGCTCACGCTCCAGGTAGGTCATGGTGTTGGCCGCGAAGGCCTCCAGCTGGGTGGCGAGCCCGGCGCGGGCTTCGGCCATGGCCACGGCGACCGTGTCCTTGCTCTGGAGGACCCCCTGCGCCACGATCTCCCGGCCCCGGTACAGGGTGGCGCCCTCGAGTCGCAGGCGCTCCCCGTCCCGGACCCGGGCCAGGACCTCGGGGTCGACGTCGTCCACCAGGGGGATGCCGGCGGCCACGATCACCTCGGGCCCCTGGTTGGGATAGCGGCCGCTGATACCGCGGGCGACGTTGAGCACCGCCGACACCCCGGACCCCACAAGGGCCTCGGCGCTGACCCGGTCCAGGTCGACGTGGTCGATCACGGCGATGTCCCCGGGGCGCAGCCGCCTGGTCAGGTTCTTGGTGCGGCGGTCCGAGCGGACGGGAGCGACCAACCCGGTGGGAAGCTCCCCTTGGGCCCGGCGCGACCGTATGGTGGCTCTGAGCGCATCCGATACCTTCATCACTGACATAATGTCAGAATTTACTTACCCAGAGTCACAACAGCGGTCCGAGCGGCGTTTTCGGGGCAAACCGCCAACGGTGCCCGCGCCCGGTCGGCACGAACACCGCGAAACAGCGCCGGGAGAGTTTACGTGGCCGGGTAGGCGCGCTCCGGGTCGGCGTTGGTCAACAGCTCCTCGGCATGGGCCCTGCCCAGCTCGGAGTCCTCCAGCCCGGCGAGCATCCGCGAGAGCTCGCGGACCCGCCCGCCGCGGTCCAACAGCACGACACCGCTCTCCGTGACCAGCCCGTCGGTGGACTTCTCCACAACCAAGTGCGCGTCCGCGAAAGCAGCCACCTGCGGCAGGTGCGTGACCACGATGACCTGCGCGCGCTGGGCCAACCGGGCCAGGCGCCGACCGATCTCCACCGCGGCCTTGCCACCGACACCGGCGTCCACCTCGTCGAAAACGAAGGTGGGGACCGGGTCCGCGCCAGCGAAGACCACCTCGATCGCCAGCATCACCCGGGAGAGCTCACCACCGGAGGCGCCCTTGTTCAGGGCCAGCGGCGGAGAGCTGGGGTGCGGAGCCAACAGCAGCTCCACCTCGTCGCGGCCGTGCTGGCCGAACTCCTCACCCGTGGTGATGCGTACGCTCACCCGCGCGTGCGGCATGGCCAGCGCGGTCAGCTCCTCGGTGACCGCCGAGCCGAACCGCTCGGCCGCGGCCTGCCGCACCTCGGTGAGCTGAGTCGCCGCCTCGTCCATCCGCGTGTAGAGCTCGTCGGCCTCAGCGCGCAGCTCCTCGATGCGGTCGTCGTCGCCGTCCAGGTCGGCCAGGCGCTTGGCGGCGTTCTGGGCCCAGGCCAGAACGTCGTCCGTGGTCTCGCCGTACTTGCGGGAGAGCTGGGTCAGCAGCGCCCGGCGCTCCTGGATGGCGGCCAGACGGGCCGGGTCGGCATCGACCGACTCCGCGTAGGAGGCGAGCTCGGTGGCGGCGTCGGTGAGGATGTAGGACGCCTCGTCCAGGCGGTCCCCGATGGCGGCCAGCTCGGCATCGTGCTCGCGCACGGCCGTCACGGCCTGGCGGGCGGCCGACAGCAGACCCGCCACATCGGCCTGCACCTCGGCCGCGGCCGGGTCCCCGGTCAGCGCCTCGTGCGCGGTGGTCGACGCGACACGGAGACCGTCGGCGTGGGCGAGCCGCGTCTCCTCCGCGAGCAGGTCGGCGTCCTCCCCCGACTGCGGCTCGGCTTCGGCGATCTCCTCCACCCCGAACCGGAGCATATCGGCCTCCTGGGCGCGCTCGCGCGCCCGCTCGACCAGCTCCTCCAGCTCCGCGGAGACCTCCCGGTGGCGCCGGTAGGCGACGGAGTACCGCTTCATCGCCTTGGCCAGGTCGTCGCCGGCGAACCGGTCCAGCGAGGAGCGCTGGCGATCGGAGCGCAACAGGCGCTGCTGGTCGGACTGGCCGTGCACCGCCACCAGATCGTCGGCGAGGTAGGCGAGCAGGCTCACCGGCGCCGAACGGCCGCCGATGGTGGCCCGGGAGCGCCCCTCCGCCGACACCGCACGGTTGAGGATGAGGACCTCGTCGTCGATGTCGCCGCCGGCTTCCAGTACCCGCTCGGCCACGCGGCCGCGCTCGGGAACGGTCAGCCTGCCCTCGACCATGGCGCGGTCGGCTCCGGGCCGTACCCGCTGCGGGTCGGCGCGTCCCCCGAAGAGCAGCCCCAGCCCGGTGACGACCATGGTCTTACCCGCGCCGGTCTCACCGGTGACGACGGTCAGGCCCGGCGACAGCTCCAACAGGGCCTCGTCAATGACCCCGAGGCCTTGGATGCGGACTTCTTCGAGCACCGATCCCTCTCCTGATAGTTGACACCCTCTGCGTGCGACGGCGCCGGTTCAGCGTCCGTGCGCGGCCCGCCCCCGCCATCCGGCGACCGGAAGGCCGAACTTGGCCACCAGCCGGTCGGTGAACGGCGCACGGTGCAACCGGGCCAGCCGGACCGGCGTATCGGCACGGGTGATCTCGATTCGTGCTCCCGCGGGCAATTCGACCATACGCCGTCCGTCGCACCAGAGCACGCCCGGAGTCGTCTCGGGCAGCACCTCCAGTGCGACCGTGGCGTCCGGACCGACCACCAACGGCCGCGCGAACAGGGCGTGCGCGCTGATCGGCACAACCAACAGGGCTTCCACATCCGGCCACACGACCGGCCCGCCCGCAGAGAAGGCGTGGGCGGTCGAACCGGTGGGGGTCGCGCACACCACCCCGTCACAGCCCCAGCTGGACAGGGGGCGCCCGTCCACCTCCAGGACCATCTCCAGCATGCGGCGGGACTCGGCCTTCTCCAGCGTCGCCTCGTTGACGGCCCAGGAACGGACCGGGGGCGCGCCGTCGCCCCGCCCGCCGTTGAACACCGCCACGTCGAGGGTCATGCGCTCCTCGACGACGTAGTCGCGGCTCACGACGCTGCGCACGGTGGCGCCCAGATCCTCGCGTTCCGCCTCGGCCAAGAAGCCGACGTGCCCCAGGTTGACCCCGAGCAGCGGGGCGCCGGCCGGGCGGGCGAGCTCAGCGGCCCTGAGCAGCGTTCCGTCGCCGCCGAGCACCATGACGAGTTCCACGCCCTCGGCGGCGTCGGCCTCCTCGACGACCTCGACCGGGGACAGGGTGCAACCCGCCTCCTCCAGCCCTTCGACCTCGCTCTTGAGCATGCGTACGGTCAGCCCCGCCCGGCTGAGGCGTTCGTGGACCAACTCGGCGCTGCGCACCGCGGCGGGCCGACCGGTATGGGCCAGCAGGAGAACACTGCGTCCGCTGGTCATCGCCGTCCCCTTACGTTCACTCCCCCACGGGGAGCCTGGTGCTGGCCGGGCACTCGACCGCGCCCGGCCGGGTCACGTTATCGGACTCCAACGACAGGAGGCCACGCCCTCAGGACGGGCCGTCCTGGACCGCCTTCTCGAGCCGGACAGGGTCCAGCGGCGGTGTGTCGGCGCGCATCCACAGGAAGTACTCGACGTTCCCGGAGGGGCCCGGAAGCGGGCTGGCGGTCACGTCCAGCACCCCCAGTCCCAGGGTGAGGGCGTGAGCGGCCACGTCGGAGACTGCCTCGGCGCGCAGCTCGGGTTCGCGGACCACGCCGCCCGCACCCACGCGGGCCTTACCGACCTCGAACTGGGGTTTGACCATCATCGCGAAGTCCGCGTCGGAGGCCGCACAGTCGCGCAGGGGCCCGAGGACCAGTTTGAGGGAGATGAACGACAGGTCACCCACCACCAGGTCGGGGCTGGGCCCGTCGATCTGGTCCGGGGTGAGCTCCCGAACGTTCACGCGCTCCATGACGCGAACCCGGTCGTTGCTGCGCAGCGGCCAGGCGAGCTGTCCGTACCCGACGTCGACCGCCGTGACGTGTGCTGCGCCCCGGCGCAGCAGTACGTCGGTGAACCCTCCGGTGGAGGCACCGGCGTCCAGGGCGTGCCGACCCGACACGTCCAGCCCGAAGGCGTCGAGGGCTCCGACGAGCTTGTGTGCCCCCCGGGAAACGTAGGACGGCTCCTCCGGAGGGGTGCGCACCACGATGGGCTGGTCGGTTCCGATCTGGGTCGCGGCCTTGGATGCCACCATGCCGGCCACACGGACGAAACCGTTCTCGATGATCTCGGCCGCGTGGCCCCGGGAGCGTGCGTGACCGCGGCGGACCAGTTCCGCGTCGAGCCGACTACGTTTTGCCATGGTCACCTAGGATACCGGCCGTTATCGGGAGCTCTGCGTGCTCTGCCCCAGCGCGCCCAGGACCCCGGACAGCTCCTGGTGGAGGGTGTCGAAGACCGCGACGTGCTCGTGGGTGGGCAGCGAGTCCAGGCCGGCCAGCCGTTCCCGCGCCGCTCCGAGCGTCTGTTCCGCCAACGCTTCGGCCTGTTCGCCTGAGTCCATGAATGCCCCGTTCTCCTGGTGTCCCCGGTGGAGTTGGTACCCCCGTAGGGTTGCGCTCTCCGGTGGACTGGTATCCCCGGTGGACTCTACTTCTTGGTGCCCTTGCCCTTGGTGGTGCGTTTGGCAGCGGAGCGCGAGCGCGTGTTCTTGGTGGCGGTCTTGGCCCCTGCTTTGGCTCCGGTCTTGGCCTGGCCCCGGGACGCCGAAGCCTTGGCGGTGGCGGGCTGTTTCGCGGTCTGGGCCTTGGCCGCGTCCTCCTCGGAGGGTTCGGTTTCTGGGCCCTCTTGGTCTCCGCTCTCCCCCGTCGCGTCACCGTCCTCAGCCGTGTTGGCGGCCTCCGAGTCCCCTACGGTGTCGCCCGGTCCGGCACTGGCGGCGGCCTCGTCAGCAGCACCGTCACCCGACACGGCCTCGCCGTCGGGCTCGCCTGTCTCAACGGTCCCGTCGACCCGGGCAGCCGCTTCGTCAGCCGGCTCGTCGGTCAGCTCCTCCGCCGCCCCGGGAAGCGACGAGGCGGCACCGCCGCGGGGCGCCAGGACCCGTTCGACGGCGTGCCGGGCGGCCATCCGCCGCTCGAGCTCGGCGACCCGGCGGGCCATCCGGTCGTACTCGGCGCGGGGGACCACGTCCAGCTGTTCCAGGGCCTGCCTGACCTCGTCCCTGACCAGATCGGCGACGGCCGCCCGGTTGGCCTGGCTGGTCTCGATGAGCTCGCCCGCCAGGGTCTGGATGCTCTGCCCCACCCTCGGGGGCGGCCCCTCTCCGTCCGAAGCAGGGGGCACAGCGGCCCCCGATCCGTTGGCCCGCAACAGCGTCTTGGCCGCGGCGACGGCTTGCTTGCGGGAGAGTTCGGTGAGGCCATTGGCGGCGTCCAGGTAGGTGCGTACCGCGTCGACGACCATGATGACGTGCTCCTTGATGGGACCGCAGGAGGAAAAGGACGAAAAAGGGCAAGGGGAGGGAGGGGCCTCGGTGCTCCAGGGGGGTCGACGCCAACGCTACCGGGGTCGGAGCCCGCGTGACACGCAAACAGCGGAGCCGATCCCACCCGCACCGTCCACCACCGGGGCGATCCGTGCCCTTGTTCCCATTGGCCCGCTTGGCCGGTTGTCGTCCAGTGCCCGGCGAATGGGGCATCATATGCCCATGAGCAGCATCGACGCGTGTCTGGCAGATATCTCCCGGGCGAACGAGCGCATCCTCGCCCAACCCGTGGAACGCCGCCGCGCACACATCGTCGAACGCACCGTGAGCGTGGTCGTCCCGGACGTGGCGACCGTCTTCGACATGCGCCTGACCGTCGACGGCTTCACCGACATCACCCAGCGTTCGATCGGCACCCCGGCACCCGAACCGCAGGTCCGGGTCACCGTCTCCAGCAGCGATCTCGCGGACCTGGCGGCTGACCGGCTGGACCCGGCAAGGGCAGTCCTCACCCGACGGCTGCGGGTCAACGCCAGCATCAGCGACATGCTGCGCCTTCGCCGTGTGCTCTGACCGCACGCCGGGTCGGAGGGCACCGGTGCCGCCAGGCGGCGGGTACCTTGCTGGGATGCCTCGCCAACCTCTCGACCTGGCCCCCTTCCGCGGCCTGCGCTACGCCGCTCCCGACGTCGACCGCTTCATCGACGGGGCCTTCGACATAGCCCGGCTCCTGGCCCCGCCCTACGACATCCCCGACGCGGAGGAAGCCCGGAAGCTCCAGCTCTCCGACCCGCACAACGCGGCGAGGGTCACACTGCCCTTCGAACTCTCCCGGCAGGCGACGACGAGCGACGACGCGGCCCCTCGGCGCTACCTGGCCGCCGCCGACCTCCTGCACAGCTGGATCGCCGACGGGGCACTCGCCCTGGACGGAGACCCCGCGCTGTACGTGTACGAACAGGTCACCGCGGACGGCCGGGTCCAGCGGGGCCTGGTCGGCTCCCTAGGGCTCCCGGAGGAGGGGCCCGAGGCGGCGGAGCCCGCCGTGCGCCCGCACGAAGACGTGGCCGACCCTCCGGTGCGGGACCGCTTCCTCCTGATGGGCACGGCGCGGGCCAACCTCGAACCGATCTTCCTCGTCTACCGGGGCGCGGGCGGAGCGGCCTCGACCGCCACCGAATCCACCGGAGACCGGGACGACCCCGTGGTCTCCACCCGCACCCGTGACGGCGCCGTACACCGGCTCTGGGCGATCACCAGCCCCGACCTGCAGCGCGAGATCTCCGCCGACCTGGCCGGGCGCTCCGCGATGATCGCCGACGGACACCACCGCTACGCGGCCTACCAGCGTCTGCGCAGGGAGGAGAACGACCCCGGTTGGCGCCGCGGGCTGGCCCTGCTCGTGGACAGTGACACCCACCCGCCCCAGCTCGGCGCGATCCACCGGGTCCTGCCAGGCCTGGACACCGGTGCCGCTCTGTCGGCCGCCCGCTCGGTGGCCACCGTGGAACCGGTCCCGGGCCCCGACCCGGACCTCCTGAGCAAGGTGGACACCCCGGCCCTGCTGTTGGTGTCTCCCGGAGGAGATGCCCACCTCGTGAGCGGCTTCGACGAGGACGCACTGGGGCGGGCGATGCCCGACCACTCCCCCGACTGGCGCCGACTGTCCACAGCAGCCCTGCACAAGGTGCTCCTGCCGCTGTGGGGGTTCCCGGAGGACCGCGTGCGCATGGTGCACGACGCACCGGGCGAAGCGGTCTGCGCCGCCCGGAACGAGAAGGGCACCGCCGTCATCGTGCCGCCGCTGCAGGTGGACGAGGTCTACGCCGTCGCCGACCGGGGCGAGCTCACCCCCCGCAAGTCCACGTCGTTCGGGCCCAAACCCCGTACCGGCCTGGTCATGCGCATCCTCGACTGACCGCGTACCGGGGCACTCCGGACGCCGTGCCGTGCGCCGGACTCCCGGAACGGTGCGCAGTTGCCACGGAAACCCGCTGGTTTCGGAACCCGGGCCTCTGCGAGCATGACGGCACCCCGTTCCTTCCCGCCCCCTCAGGAGTAGTGCCACCGTGACGGACCCCGCCCCCGCCCCGATCCCGTACCCGAAGGACCTCGGCGGCCCCCGGACCCGCAGCTCCCTGGTGCAGGACCTTGCCCGGCTGGGCGTCAGGCCCGGCGACACCCTCCTGGTCCACACCTCCCTCAGTTCGCTGGGCTGGGTGTGCGGCGCCACCGAAACCGTCGTCCATTCCCTTCTGGACACGGTCGGCGAGGCCGGAACCCTCGTGGTCCCCACCCAGACCATGGACAACAGCGACCCCTCGAGCTGGGGCAACCCACCGGTCCCGGAGTCCTGGTGGGCCACCATCCGCACCCACGCACCGGCCTTCGACCCGCACACGACCCCGAGCGCCCACATGGGCCGGATCCCGGAGGCGGTGCGCACCTGGCCCAGGGCCGTACGCAGCACTCACCCGCAGACCTCCTTCGCCGCGCTCGGCGCCGACGCCGCCCCCCTCATGGCACCGCACCCCCTCGAATCGGCCCTGGGTGAGCGCTCACCCCTGGCCCGGCTCGAGGAGATCGACGCCCGGGTACTGCTGCTGGGTACCGGTTACGACTCCTGCACCGCCTTCCACCTCGCCGAATACCGCGTGCCGGACCCGCCCACCGAACGCTCCTCCTGCGCGATCCGCACCCCTGAGCGCGAGCGGGCGTGGGTGACCTACAGCGGTACCGCCCTCGACGAGTCCGACTTCCCGGCCCTTGGTTCGGCCTTCGAAGCGACCGGAGCCGTGACCGCCGGTGCCGTGGGTGCCGCGACCGCGCGCCTGTTCTCCCTTCCCGACGCCGTCGCCTTCGCCGTCTCCTGGATGACCGCCCACCGGCCCCAACAGCGAAGCGCCGCCCACCCCTGAGCCGCACCTGAGCGGCCCCTGCCGTGACCTGCGGCGCGGGAGCCCCGGGCCGCGGCCCCTGCGACACAGCGCACACCCGGCCCGGGGGCGCCCGGGACCGGTCGCCCGACGGCGCGGCATAGCCTGGAGGCGACCACTCCCACCGCACGGAATCGGACCTTCCGCCATGTCGCTGCAGGCAGCCGCCCGCCCGCTCAACGAGCTCCACGACGCGATGCTCCTGGACCTGGACGGGGTCGTCTACATCGGCCCGAAGGCTGTTCCCGCCGCCCCGGAAGCCGTGGGCAAGGCTCGCGCCGCGGGCGCCCGGGTCGCCTTCGTGACCAATAACGCCGGGCGCACCCCGGCCCGGATCGCCGAACACCTCACCCACCTGGGGGTGCCCGCCGCCCCCGAGGACGTGGTCACCTCCGCCGAGGCCGCCGCCCGGCTGGTCGCCGACCGGTACCCTGGGGGTTCGGAGGTGTTGGTGGTCGGCGACACCGGCCTGCGGCAGGCCGTCCACCGGATGGGTCTGCGGCCCGTCACGGTCGCCACGGACGCGGTGGTGGCCGTGCTCCACGGCTACTCGCGCACGATGGCCCGCGACCTCCTCGACCAGGGCACGCTGGCGGTCGCCCGCGGCGCGCTCTACGTGGCCAGTAACACCGACGCCACGGCACCCACCGAGTGGGGTGTCACCCCCGCCAACGGCTCCTTCGTCCGGGTGATCGCCCACGCCACCGGGGTAGAGCCGGTGGTCGCCGGAAAGCCGATGCGTCCCCTGCACGAGGAGGGGATGATGCGTACCGGCGCGACCAGCCCTCTCATCGTGGGAGACCGGCTGGACACCGATATCGAGGGGGCCACCACGCACGGCGCCGCCGGCCTCCTGGTCCTGTCCGGGGTCGCGACCCCGCAGGACCTGTTGGCCGCACCCGCCCACCAGCGTCCCCGCTACCTGTCCTGGGACGTGTCCGGGATGAACGAGACCCATCCGGGCCCGGTCCGTCACGGAAGCGGAGAAGGCGCACGCACCGAGTGCGGCGGGTGGACCGTCACCGCAGAGGCCGACGCGGTGCGCCTGTCCGGAACCGGCGACCGGCTGGACGGCTTGCGTGCCCTGTGCACGGCGGTCTGGGCCGACGACTCGATCGACCCTGCGGGCCCCTCGGTCACGGAGGCCCTGACCGCTCTGGGCTGGTAAACCTCGGGGCAGCGGTGCCCTCACCGCTGCGCCCCGCGCACCAGCGCGGTGGAGTCCACCTCCACTTCCAATACGCTTCGGATGCCGCTCCATCCCCGCCAGACGCGGCGGCGCAGCGCACCGGTCACCCGGACCACGTCACCGATCCGCCAGTCGCGCACAGCGGCTTGTGTGTCCGCGTCGAAGGAGACGAGGGTCAGCGAGTCGACCCGCTGGCGTGAGAGGTGCGGTTCGCTCGGCCTGGCCACGCAGATCCGCCAGAACACCAACCGGTCCCCGCTGGGGAGGTCGCGCTCGGTCGGCGCGGCGGTCACCCGGCCGACCGCGACCACCTCGTTCAGGTGGCCGTGGTCGCGTTCCCCACCGGTTTCGACCGTCCCGGTGGTTCCCTTCCCCGCCCCATCAGCGGCGGCCCCGGACCGCGGAACCGGATCACCGTCGCCCGGGGTGCGCGGTGCGGTCTTTCCCTGGGCCTTCTTCGAGGACTTCCTTACGGTCGGCGCAGAGGCGGTGTGCTCCCGGGGAGCCGCCCGGCCCTTTTCCCCCGCGGCCCGCTCGGTCTTCCGGGGCCGCTTCTTGGCCGAGGGCGCTTCCGGCTGTTCCTGGACCTGAGTAGCGGGCTCCGGCCGTTCGGGCGGGGTTCGGTGGGACGTGGTTCCGGAGGACGTGGTCCGGGGTCCGCCGGCGCTCCGGGAACGTTCGGTGCGGGCCGAAGCGGAACGCGGGGACGGGGACATGGCGACGATGTGGGAGAGAGCGGGTGTGAGCACGGGGGCCTTCCCTGTGAGAGTGACCTGGTGTGCGCGCGCTGATTCCAGGATCCCCCGGCCTCCGCCGCTGGAAAAGCCCCACTGGAAATCTGTGGACAACAAGGTGGCCCCCGCCACGAACAGCCATGACACCCTTGTCCTAGAGTCGGGTTCGGTCCGACCCGGGCCGCACGACGCTTGAGGAAGAGGGGTGCCTGCCGTGCACGACGACGTGGACGTCAGCGGTCTGCCCGAGGGGATCGTCCCGCTGGGCAACGAGATCTATGCCATCGACACGATGCTGGCCGGATACCCGGGGGTCGTGTCCGCCTACCTCATCCGCACCGAGCGGCCCTGCATCGTCGAGGTGGGCACCGCCGGTTCGGCACCGGTCCTGCGCGATGCCGTCATCCGGCTCGGCCTGGCCCCCGAGGACCTCGCGACCATCGTGGTGACCCACATCCACCTGGACCACGCCGGCGGCACCGGCGACATGGCGGCACTGTTCCCCAACGCCGAGATCGTCGTGCACGAGCGCGGCGCCCGGCACCTGGCCGACCCCAGCCGCCTGATGGCCAGCGCCAAGATGGTGTGGGGCGACCGCCTGGACAGTCTCTTCGGGCAGATGCAGGCCACCGAAGCCGCCCGCATCCGCTCGGTGGCGGAGTCCGGCGAGATCGACCTCGGCGCCGGACGCAAGCTGGTGTCGCACTACGCCCCCGGGCACGCCAAGCACCACATGGGGCTCGTGGACAGCGGGACCGGCGACCTGTACGTCGGGGACGCCCTCGGCGTCCACAACCCGCTCACCGGGGACCTGCGCCCGGCGACCCCGCCCCCGGACTTCGACATGGAAGCCTGCCTGCGCACCCTGCGCCTGTTCGGCGACATCGGCGCCCAGCGGCTCATGTTCTCCCACTTCGGAGCCGTCGACACGGTGTCGGAGACCATCGACCGCGCCGAGAGCGAACTCCGCCTGTGGGTGGAGACCGTCCGCGACGCGCGGGACACCGGCGGGGACCTGGACCACGCCATCGCGATGGTGCGCGACAAGGTGATCTCCCGGTACCAGCCGCTCCCGCCGGAGGCCTCACCTGAGGCAGCTGCGGTCCTGGACACGCTCAGCGGCCCGGAGGCCAACGTGGGCGGGATCGTGCACTGGCTGGACAAGCTCGCCCAGGAGCAGGCCGAGGCGAAGAAGAAGGCCGCGGAGGAGCGGGCCTGATCCCCTTTTCCGGCCATGGACGCTTCGGTGTTGGACGGCGGAGCGCCGTGCGGAGAAAAACCACGTGCGCCCCCGACACCCCGCGCGTAGCCTCCCGGCATGACGCCCCAGATTCGTGCCATGCGAGCAGCCGACATACCGCGGACCTTCGCCCTCATCCACGAGGCCTTCCCCAGCTTGGTCCTCACGGAGGAAATGATGCGGTGGCGGTTCGACCATCCGCCGCCCATGTTCACCGACCGGCACTTCGTGGCGGTCGAGGGCGAGTCCTTGGTCGGGCACGTCCGGTCCCGGCTGTACACGGGAGGGACCGGACCGCGCAGGGGTTGGACGTATCTGGGGGCCCTGGCCGCTCCGCACCGGGACGGCGACCTCGCGGAACGGTTGATCGCGGCCTCGGAGAACCATCTGGTCGAGCACGGCGCGACCGTACTGCGCACCGACGCGGCGGAGGAGGGTGTCCAGGTCGGCGGTGAGCGGTTCCGCAAGGCTGTCCTCGACCGCGGGGGCTACGAGCTCGCCGAGAACCACCACATCCTGGGCATGGATCTGAGCAAGCTCCCGGCCCCGCCCACCGCGCCGGAAGGGGTCGAGACCCGCCGGTGGTCCGAGTTCGCGGACGACCCGCGGCCGCTCTACGAGATCGACAAGGCGGCCACCGCCGACGAGCCGGGCGAGGAGGACGTCGACTTCATGCCCTACGAGGACTGGTTGGAGACTGTCTGGGGCAACCCGCTGGCCGACCTGGAGATCAGCCTCGCTCTGCTCGCCGACGGGGTTCCCGCCGCCATCTCCTGCTACGTGTCCGACCGGGACCGGCGGATGGAGTCGGCGATGACCGGGGTCCTCCGGCAGTACCGTGGCCGGGGCCTGGGCGGGTACGCCAAGAACACGGCGCTCCACGGTGCCCGGGCACGGGGGTTCACGCACGCCTACACCGGCAACCACGAGACCAACAAGCCGATGCTCGCCATCAACAACCGGATCGGTTACGCCCTGGCCGGAAAAGAGAGCACTTACGCCAAACGGCTCTGATCCCCGCCCGGGCCCTCGGAGCGCTCCCGCGCGCCGGGCAGCCCGAGAACTTCGAGGAGGTGCGCGTACAGGCCGTCCGCCCAAGACAGCTCCTCCTCCGGGGGCAGCCGGTCGAAGGCTCGCACCTCGACGGTCTCGAACTCCCCGCTGAGGGGGTCCAAGCGCACCACGGGTGCGTGTGTGACCACCGTGGTGTGGCCGCCGGACAGCACGTAGTACCCCAAGGGCCGGATGTCACCGAGGGTGGCTCCGGCCTCTTCGTGTGCCTCGCGTCGGGCAGTGGTGTACAGGTCCTCACCGGGTTCCCGGTGCCCTCCGGGGAACTCCCACGCCCGCCGCCGGTTGCGGACCATGAGGGGGCGCCGCGCACAGAAGGTCAAGCACACCACGGAGTCGTACTCTTCGGGGAGTGTGCCCAGGTACACGACTGCGCCGCCGAGCGGCGGCACGCCGCCCGACGACGCGTCGTCGGTGTGCTCTGAGGGGGTCAGTCCCGCCCCTCGCGGCCACCGCGGTGTTCGTCGCGGCCGCCCCGGCCCCGGTCGTCACGCGGGGGACGGTCGTCGCGCCGCTCACGGTCGCCCGTCCGGTCGCGGGCGGCGGCAGCCTCGGCCTCGGTGGCGGCTTCGTCCGCTTCCGCTTCGACGTCGGTCCAGACGATGCCGTCTTCGACATCGATGTCCACCAGCTCGACACCCTCGATGGCAGCGAGGCGCTCGTCGGCGTCGGTCACGCCATCGCGGTCGACGGAAGACGCACGCGCGAAGTACTCGCGGGCGTCCTCGGTGCGGCCGATCTCCTCCAGGACATCGGCGTAGGCGTAGAACAGCCGGGCCACGTAGGGACGGGCCCGACGCTCCTTCAGCTCCGGCACCTGGAGCTCGGCCAGGGCCGCCTTGGCATCGCCCATGTCGCGGCGGGCCCCCGCGGCGACGATGCGCAGCTCGATACGCTCGTCCGCGTCCAGACTCTTGCCAGCGGGGTCGTTGGCGACCTCGAGCGCCCGCTCGGGACGGCCGAGACCGCGCTCACAGTCCGCCATGACCGCCAGGAACGTGTCCCGGCCGCTCATACGGCGTGCCGCGCGCAGGTCGGACAGCGCCTCCTGCCACTTGCCCACGGTGTAGGCGGCGATACCGGATGCCTCACGGACGCTCGGCAGGCGGGATGCCTTGCGCCGGGCGTAAACGGCGTGCTTGTAGGCACGTTCCGGATCCTCGTCCACGAGCATGCCGGCGGCCACGATGTGCTTGCCGACCAGCTCCGCGAGGGACTTGGGAAGCGAGTGCAGGTCACGCTTGGTGTCCTTGTCCAGCTGGTTGTAGCTGGCCTCGTCGGGCAGCGGCGGCGCGATGTCCGCGGGATCCCGGTCCTCACGCGGAGGACGGCGGTCGTCGCGGCGATCGTTGCGCTCGAAGTCGCGGCCACCGCCACGCCTCTCGTCACGGCCGCGGTAGCCTCCACGCTGACCGTCACGCTTTCCCTGGTATCCACCACGGCGGTCATCACGACGGCCACCGCCGCGGCGGTCATCACCGCGGAAGTCACGGCCACCACGGCGATCGCCGCCGCGGTCGTCCCGACGGTCCCGGTCACCACCGCGGTAACCCCCGCGGTTCCCGCCACGATCGTCGCGACGGTCTCCCTGCCTACCCCCGCGGCGGTCATCACCGCGGAAGTTGCGGCGGCCCTCATGGGATCTGTTGTCGCGGGAACCCCCGTAGCCAGACCGGGGGCGGGGCTCGTCACCATGCCCTCGACCGTCAGGCTCACCGGAGCGGTTACCGCTGTGGTCGTTAGCTCCGGAGTCCTCGCGGTCTCCCGATCGGCTGTCGTCAGTCATCCAACCCGTCCGTCAACACTCAAAAGCGCTGCCACCTAGGCAGTAGCAGCGCCAAATAGTACTCGTTCCTTCCAGCTTACGACATGGTCCGCCCACCCATCACCAAAGCCGCAGGACACGACGGTGGGCTTGTCCACAAGAGCCTCGTCTTCACATGTTCACAAGCCCACAAAAAAAGGGGTTGCCCCCGCAGGAACAACCCCCCCAAAGAAAAACCGTGGCAGCGACCTACTCTCCCACCCCACCACAGGGCAGTACCATCAGCGCAAGGAGACTTAACGACCGGGTTCGGAATGAGACCGAGTGTGACCCTCCTGCCAAAACCACCACGGAA
>NZ_BAAHAR010000046.1:0-73563 GCF_054777395.1 Nocardiopsis oceani | reverse complement strand
AGTGCGCCTTTTCCTCATCGCTCACCACGACAGTCTTCAGCTAACGCGGCATGAGGTGGTTTGAAGCCCTCCCCCGCAGGACGGCTCCGAAGGGCCAGATCCTTCATCTTTGCGTGCAGCACCGCTTCCGCAGAGAGTTCCTACTTCCTCCTCTGGTTCACGTTCAGGACACAACTTTCCCGATAGCCGCCAACCCGCCGTCGCAGCGGAGCGGGTCAAGGTGGAGCGCCAATGACGCGCGAAGCGCTCGATGGCGACGACCTTGAGGCGCGCAGCGGAGACGGCCACAATCGGGCGGCGGGAAAGGAGGACACCCCAAGCCACAAGGGCAAGGGCATCCCCGAAACCCACAAGGAAACCCCCACCACAGAAGGGAAACGGACCTTCCCCTCCCACGAACCCCCTGTGTTCTGTGCCCTGTGCCCTCAACGATTCAGCGGACATCCGCGTCAATGATGCCCCTCGTGGTCCCCCTGATCTCCGTGGCCCTCATGGTCATGGCCATGGTCATGGTCGTGCTCTGACTCGGCTCCGGTCATCTCCTGGACCGGGACGTCCAGCTCGACCTCGGCACCGCTCGCGAAGGTGAGTTCCAGGGTGATCCCGTCCCCTGCGGCCAGTGGCCCGGGGATGTCATTCACCATCACGTGATATCCGCCGTCCACAAAGGTGGTGGTTCCTCCGGCCGGGACCGGGACTTCGTCCACCCCGTGCATGGTCGCCGCTCCGGACTCGCTGGTCTCGGTGTTGTGGAGGTCGGCGTCTCCGGAAACGCTGGTGCTCACTCCGGTGACGGCATCGTCCTGGTGGGCGGTGTTGGTGACGGCGAGGTAGACCACGCCGATCTCGGGGTTGGCTGGTTCGGGCATCCAGGCGTCCTCAATCAACAACTCGCCGACCTGCGCCTGCCCTCGATCGGCTGCCTCCGCTGCCGCCTGCTCCACCTGGGCGCTATCCGAATCCTCCGTGTCTCCTCCGCAGGCCGCGGCGGCCAGTGCCAGAGGCACGACCACCAGGACGGCCCGCCCTCCGTATCCGGCTCTGCCCCGCCGATGAATCCACGCGGTCCGCATGTCCTCTCTCCCCTCTTTTTCACGTGTTCGCCGGGCCTTCTCGTGTGCTCACTGAGCTTCCTCACGTGTCCCCGGACGGTTGTCGCCGGACGCCTTATCTCCCGGTCCCGGTCCGGTCTCCCGGTCTCCCGGACCGGTCTCCCGGACCGGTCTCCCGGACCGGTCTCCCGGACCGGTCTCCCGGACCGGTCTCCCGGACGACTTTTCTCCGGTTGTCGGGCCGCGGTCACCACAGCGTGTGACCCACGTGCGGCTCGTCCTCGCGGACCGGGGGGACCGCGAACACGGCGCTCCCCTCGTGACGGACATAGGTGTTGAGCGCGTCCGCACCCTCATCGAGCTGGTGCTGCACAGCTGTGAAGGCAGTCCGCGGATCGGCCTGCCATGCGGTGAACAGCAGCCCGGCCTCCCGCCGTCCGTCGGGCCCCCAGCCGAGGTCGTAGTTGAACCCCCGCCGCAGCATGCGCGCGCCGAGGGTGCGCTCCGGGCTGGCGAGCCGGACGTGCGCATTGGCCGGGATGACCGGCTCACCGTCAGCCCCCCGCTCGGACAGCCCCGGGAGGTCGTGCTCGTGCTCGCCGCCCAGGGGCGCACCGTCCGACAGCCGTCGGCCCACCACCCGTTCCCGCTCCCCCGGTTCCAAGTCGAACCAGTCGTCCAGGAGCATCCGGATCCGGCGCACCACCACGTAGGTCCCGCCGTCCATCCAGGACGCCCCGCCCTCCGGGTGGGCGGCCAGGACCTGGGGCCCGAACTGCGCTTCGGCGGGATCGGGGTTGACCGTGCCGTCGATCTGCCCCATGAGGTTGCGCGGGGTCGCCGACGGATCCGTTGCGGTGGCCGCGGCCCGTTGAAACCCGGGGAGCGACCACCGCACCACGGCGTGTTCACGAACCCGGCCGACCAGGTGCTCCACGGCCGAAGTCACCACGAGAGGGTCCTCCGCGCCCACGTGCAGCATGAGGTCACCGCCGCACAGGGCGGGGTCGAGCCGGTCCGCCGCGAACTCGGGGAGTTCCTCCATCGGTTCCGGGCGCCGCTCCTCCAGCCCGGACCGGTCGAGGAGCCCCGCCCCCAGCCCCAGGGTGACCCCCAGCGACGCCGGGTGCAGCCCTTGGGAGGGCGCTCCATCCGTCACCCCGGCCAACCCGTATTCGTGCAGGTCCCGTACCTGATCATTCCACTCGGCCAGGACCAGTCGGGCTGCCTCGGACACCTCGTCGGGGTCGTCGGCCCGCAGATCCACCGCCACCACGTGGACGTGGGCCGGGGTGGGGGCCAGGACCGCGGGCGGCCGCCCGTCCGACGACCCGCCCCTCGACAGGGTCAGGCCTCGGGCCGGGTCATGCGCCTCCGCCCGCCCCCGCACCGCACCGGCGCCGGCTCCGATCAGTCCTCCGGCGGCCAGCCCGGCCCCGGCCGTACCAAGCCCGGTGAGCATTCCGCGGCGGGATACCCCTGGTCCGCGCACCGCGGCGCTCACAGCAGTTCCTCTCGCAGGGAGGGCAGCAGTGCGGCGATCTCGTCTGCCTCCACCCCGTCGTCGATCAACCCCGCCGCCTCACCGCCGGGGGTCAGGACGACGATCCGCTCCCCGTGCGTCACCAAGTAGTCCCCTTCGGTCTCCTCGGGTGCGTCGATGGGGATGCCGTAGTCCTGCGCGGCCGCCACGGTCTCGTCGATGTCGCCGCGCACGCCCTCGAATTCCGGGTCGAACCGGTCCAGCCAAGTCCGGAGCTGTTCGTCGGTGTCCCGCGCGGGGTCGCTGCTCACCATCACCACGTCGAAGCCGTCCGCGTCCTCCCCGGCCTGTTCCAGACCCAGGTTGATCTCGGCCATGGTCATGGGACACACGTCGGGGCAGCTCGTGTAGCCGAAGAACAGCAGGGTGAGTCGGTCCTCGGCGACGTCGGTGAAGCTCCACGGCTCACCGTCAACCGTCGCCAGCTCGATCTCGGACGCGGCCATCGGCTGGTCCGACAGGTCCATGTAGTACTCGGTGTCGGCCAGGTCCGGACCGGCCCCGGTACAGGCAGTGACGGCGAACAACACGGCCGCGGCCCCCGCCAGAACGGGCCCGTAGCGCCGCTGATCTCTCATTCTCGTACTCCTCATGGGTTCTTGTCGGGTTCGTGTCCGGGCCTCTTCACGCGGCCTCCTCCAACAGGCGGACCAGGTCGCGGCGACCGCGCGCGACCCGCGAGCGGACCGTGCCGACCGGCACACCGGTGATCGCCGCGGCTTCGGCGTAGGGCACGCGCTGGACCTGGGTCAGGACGAAGGCGGTGCGCCGGTCCTCCGGAAGCCGCTCCACCAGGGAGACGAGGGCGAGGTACTCGTCGAAGCTCCCTGGGGAAGCGCAGCCCGGACCGAGCGCCCGCTCCCAGTCGTCGACCGGGACCGAACGGGGCGTGCGCTCCTGCCTGCGGTAGAGGTCGGCAACGGTGTAGCGGGCCACGGACAGCAGCCACGCCCGTACCGGCGCCCGGCCGGTGTAGCGGGGCAGCCCGCGCATGGCGCGCGAGAAGGTCTCTTGCGTCAGGTCCTCCACCCGCCCGGGGGCGACGCGGCGCGCAATGTAACGGGCCACGTCATCCCGGGTGAGCGAGAACAGGGTGTTCATCGCCCCCGGCGCGCCCGCTCCGGCGCGCAGCGCCAGGCGGACGAGCTCGGGGTGTTCGTCACGGGTCATACCGACCGTGCTTTCTGTCACCGCCCACGCGGCGGTCCGACCGCGTCTGGGCAGCCGAAAGCCACGGGGAATTCTGAGCAGACGGCGCCAAGGCAGGGTGCAAGGCACCGCGGGATCGCCGGAAACGGCCTGAAGGAGAGCGGGTCAGGCCGCGAGAACGGGCGGCGGCCCCCGCAGAACACGCGTGTGGCGCAGGTAGGGCCGACGCGTCCAGGTGCGCTCGTCGTTGGTGGCGAACCTCGGGGCCAGCGCCTCGCGGGCGACCGGGACCACCCCGACCACCAAGAGGAGCGGGACCAGCACGAGCGCCATGAACTCCAGGAACGCGAAGAGGGCGTTCTCCCCCAGGTGCAGCCACCAAGCGCTGACCAGGGCCATCACCACGTGCATGCCGATCATCGCCCAGGCGGGCATGGGGTCGGAGTTCAGAACGGCGTCGGTGTGCTCAGCGTGTCCGGCGCCCATCCCCTGGGTGTAGCTGAAGGCCACGTGCAGGGCGAACTGGCCCCAGAGCATCCACGCGGCGACCATCCCGGGACCCTGACGGCGGCTCGACGCCGCCCACGCCATCGCGAACACGACGACGATGCCCAGCAGGAGACCGGGGAGGGGGACGTCGTGCCCCGAACTCACGGCGTGGCCGATCGCGGACAGGCTCGCGCACACCAGGGTGAACACCCCGGCGCGCAGCGGTCGGCACTGTTCGCTTTCGGACATCGTCCCCACATCCTCGCACCTCCCGTCGCGGATGCGGCACAGGGGTCGGGACCGCACGTGCACACCCGCGCGGTGGCGACGTGGCGGTTTCGACTATGCTCTTTGGAGTCCCCGGTGTGAGAACAGAGGTCGCCTGTGTCCGTCTCCCCGCTCGCCCTTCTGCACGAGTGGACTTCCCGTACCGACGGTGCTCCGCTCCGCGAGTTCCTCCAGGTCGGTACGGAGATCGATCTCCCCGCCCTGGAGGAGGGCGTTGTTCCCGCGGCCACGGAGCTCGGCGCCGCGGTCACGGTGCTCGGAGCGGCCTCGGAGGGGGCCGCCCCCGCCGGTGTCCAACGCCCGGGCCAGGTCTACGCCTTGGTGGAGCGTTCCGCCCCTGACCTGTTCCCCGAGCTGGCTCTGCTGGTGGGTGACGAGTACGTCGCGGCCGCCTTCGGCGGTGGGGCGCCCGGCACCCGGAACCGTTCCTGGACGGTACTGCACGGTGGCCCCGAGGGGGTTCCGTGGGCGCTCGCCGAACTGGGCGTGTGGCTTCGGAGCTGCTCCACCGCGGTCTCGCTGCCGACCGCCATGGCCGAGCGCCTGTCCGAGGTCGCCGAACGCCTGGAGGACCTGCTCCTGACCACCCCGGTGGAGACCGAGTCCCGGGTGGTGCACAACCTGGACACGCCCCTGGTCAGCCAGCTGCCCGAGGGCCCGGTGGACCAACTCACCCTCCACGCTCCGCTGCGGGGCCACCACCCGGAGGCGCTGCGCGCCCTGGTTGATGGGCTCTCACCCGCCCGCGTCGTTTTGGGCGTCCCCGGCTCGTGGCCGGAGGAGGACGGTGAGGACGCCGTCCGCTCCCTTTCCGCCGCCGGGATCGAGGCGCGGGCCCGTCCCGTCGCCGAGGGGTTTCCCCAACACGGCGGTCTCGTCGAGTGGACCGTGCGCGACCAGCACCAGGCACTGACCTGCGGTGCCAACCTGAACTCACTCACCCGTCCCGCCACACCACAAACAAGCCTGGAGCTGGGTCTGATTCTTCCAACCACCGAGTCACCCTCACCCGATTCCCTCTCGCCTTCCCCCGGGGAGGACGGCTACCTGTCACAGGTCGCCGAGGAACTGGAGCCCTCGGGCTGGAGTCTGGAGTACGACTCCGGCCTGCACCGGGTGCACGGCAACTTCACCAACCCGATCCCGGTCGCCGCCCAGGTCGCCGAACTCCTGGAAAAGCACGTCGAGCACGTGTACGTCCATGCGGAGGGCCCCAAGGGGTGGGCTCTCCTCGTGTGGAACCGACCGCTGATGCTGCTCGCCTCCGCCCCCAGGGGCAGCGCCTGGCGCCTGTACCGCGTCGATCCGCCCGCCACACCGTCCTCGCGGCTGGGCGGCAGCGAGGGCGTGTCCCGAGTCGGCCTGTTGCGGACCAGCGCCCCGCTGCACCGCGCTCCGCACCGTGACGTGATCGCCTTCCTCGCCACCCTGGACACCGACTACATCACCTTGCTTGAGCAGGTGGGATTCCTCAACAAACCGCTCTGATTTCCGGTGCCGCTGAGCACTGGGCAGCGGGTGGCGCGCTAGGGTCAGTCCCCATGCGGATTCTCGTGCTGGGCGGTACCTCGTTCGTCGGTCGCGCCATCGTTGACGACGCTCTACGGGAGGGGCACGAGGTCACCCTCTTCAACCGGGGCCGGACCAACGCGGACCTCTTCCCCCGCACGAAGCGGCTCCTGGGCGACCGGGAGGAGGGCGACTACACCTCCCTGGAGGAGGGCACATGGGACGCGGCCGTGGATGTCAGCGGGTTCGTGCCACGCCACGTACGCCAGGCCGCGGACACCCTCGAAGCCCGGGTCGGGCGCTATCTCTTCGTTTCCAGCAACGCGGCGTACGCGCCGGGGGCCGGCCCCGGCGCGGACGAGTCGGCCCCGCTGCGGTCGCCGGAGTGGACCACCGAGGAGATCGGACGCGACACCTACGGTCCGTTGAAGGTGGCCTGCGAGCAGGAGGTGGCCTCCCGGTACGGAGACCGCGCCACGGTCGTGCGGCCCGGGATGCTCGCCGGTCCGTACGACAACGTCAACCAGTTCACCTACTGGGTGCGGCGGGCCGCCCGGGGCGGCAAGATCGTCCTGCCCGGTGACCCCGGCCAGCCGGTCCAGCTGCTGGACGCGCGCGACCTGGCCCGGCTGGTGGTACGGCTGCTGGTGGACGGCCGCGGCGGCACGTTCAACGCCATGGGCCCGGTCGAACCCCTCACCTTGAGCGAGATGGTGCGGACCTGCGCGCGGGCGGCCGGGACCGACGTCGAACTCGTCCTCGTGCCGCCCGAGGCCATCATGGCCACTTTTCCGCTCGTGCGGTCTGATCGGGTGTGGGAGCAGTCCTTCCAGCGCGACTTCACCCGGGCCCAGGAGGCGGGGTTGCCCGCGACCCCGCTGGTGACCACCGCCGCCGACGTGCTGGCCTGGGACCGCGAACGGGGTGAACCCCCGCTTGCCGTCGGTCCCACTCCCGAGGTGGAGCGCACCCTGCTCTCCTACGTCCAGGGTTAGGACCCGCTCGGGCCCGGGTCAGCGCCTTCTCCCGCCACCACCGCCGCCGCCACCGCGGCCGGAGACGCGTCCTCCGCCGCTGCCGCCACCGCTCGACCGGGAACGCCGGATCCGCTGGTTGACGGTGCTGTTCCACCGGGTCCGGAAGCCGCGGTCACGCCAGTGGGGGCGGAGGTTGGGAACCCTCTCGTTCAGGGTCACGACCGTTTTCTCCGGGAGACCCAGCGCGATGCCCAGGAACGGGTCCAGTCCGTCGGGGTTCTTCCGCTTCCGGGACAGCTGGGCGCGCACGTGGTCACCGTAGGGGGTGCGCTGTTCGGGGACGAGCAGGACCGCGGCCGCGACCGGGAGCACCAGGGCGCTCACCACCTCCAGACCGGCCAGGCGCAGTCCGGTGACCTCGTTGAAGCCCACCCCGGCGACCAGGGCGACGATCAGGAAGGCCGCGCACAGGACCATGGCCGGGTGCCAGATCCACGGATTGACGACCAGACCGTGCTGCGCGGCCTCACGGTAGAGCGCCCGTTCGATCCTGCGGACCCGGCGCCTGGTCATGAACCGGCCCATCCACTTCAGGTTGATCTCGCTGTTGAGGCGGAACATCCCCGCTGCCAGTGCCCGTTCGGAGGGGGTGAGCGGGACGTTCGAGTTGTGCTGGACGAAGAGCCAGTCCTTGTTCGTTCCGGTCCCCTTGGGCTCGGAACAGAGGTGTCCCTTCTCCTCCAGGCTGGCCATGAGGGCCAGGGTGTGCTCGGCGCGCAGCCGCTGCTTGTGGAAGAGGAATCCCGCGACGGCGGGCGGCAGGTCGGGCAACCCCTTGGCGAACCCCTTGCGGATCCGGGCCCTGCGCTTCTTCTTCCATGCCCCGACATAGCTGGTCAGGAAGTAGGTCGCCGTGAGAGCGGCGGCCAGGCCGAGCACACCGGCCAGGGTGATCCAGCGCGGCAGCGGCGCCACCGCGTGGCTGGTGTCGGGGGGCTCGACCGTGCCTGCTTCCAGGTACACGATCGCGCTGAGCGGTGCGCCGCGGTCCAAGCTGCCCTGTCCGAACTCGGCGGCGGTGTCGTCGTTACTGGTCTCCTCGCAGGCGACGTCCTCGCTCTCGGTGTTGCCGTCCTCGTCGCGCTCTTTCTCCTCGAAGTAGCACTCCGTGTCCACGACCCAGGGGGCCTCCACCGAGGCGGTCACGTCGTCCACCGGTACGCCCCACTCGCCACCGACGAAGTCCCAGTACAGTTCGGGGCCGAACTCCCCGTCGGTGAGCGCGCCGTGGACGGTGTAGGAGATCTCGTAGGTCTGCTCACCCGTGACCGGGGTGTCCTCGTCCCCGATGTCCATGGAGAGCACCCGGCGCCACTCCCGCTGGTCCTCGATGTCGGCCGGGGCTCCGCTCGGGCTGCTGACCTCGAGGTCGCTGATCTCCCAGGTGCGGTGGCGCAGGAAACCAGCGCTCTCGCTGAGGGGGATCTCGCGGAACAGGCCGGGGCTGGGAGCGTCACCGAAGTCGTAGGTGATGGTCTCGGTGAAGTCCACGGTGCCGTCGGGGTGGACCAGCGCCTCGGTGTCGTAGGCGGTGATGCGGTCGTCGTTGCCCACCGGGCCGCAGGCGGTCAGGGCCAGCGCGACGACGAGCAGGAGAGCACGGGGGATGTGGGGCAACGAGGGGCCTCGGTGGGGATCGGGGGGTGCACGAGTCAGCGCAAAGCCTAACCCCGGTCACGCCCTCCACCGCGGGTTCCGCGCAGCCACCGGCCGGTTGTGGCCAGGGGCCGACTGTCCCGGAGCGCGATCAGCCGCGAGCGCATCCGGGGTAGCAGGCGGCGGGCCCCGTCATCGTCCGCGGCCTCTTCGGACCCGCCCCGCGCGTCGAGGTGGCCGCTCTCGGCACGGCTGACCTCGGCCACCCGGTCGTGCAGACGTTCCCTGACCTGATCCGGGGTGTAGGCGCGGCGCTGCCGCTCGGCCCGCGCCACCGCCACTCCGGTTGCCGCCACGCCCACGAATGCTGCCGCCCCTAAGGCTTTCCACCACTTCATGCTCATAGGCTAGCCCTGTGGCAGACACGAGCATGTCCCTGGACGATGCGGTCGACCTGACGCGGACCGGTGACGTCTGGGTGTTCCGCGGCACGAGTGTGCCGGACCGGGCCATCCAGCTCACCACCAACAGCCCGGTCAACCACGTCGGAATGTCCCTGGTACTCGACGACCTCCCTCCCCTGATGTGGCATGCCGAGCTCGGCAGGTCCCTCGTGGACATGTGGACCGGCACCCACCAGCGCGGGGTCCAGCTGCACGACCTGCGCGACGCCGTCCTGGTATGGGGGCGCCGATACGGGCAGAAGGGCTGGCTCCGCCAGCTTGACCCGCCGGCCTCGCGCGAGATGGAGGACGCTGCCCTGCGGATGGTGGCCCGGCTGAACGGCACCCCGTTCCCGTCCACTGCCCAGTTGGCCGGGCGGTGGGCGCTGGGCCGGATGCCGTTCGGGCGCCGGGAACGCGAACGCCGGTTGGAGACCGCCTACTGCGCCGAGGTCATGGCGCTGACGTACGAGGAGATGGGTGTGCTCCCCAAGGGGCGGCGCCCCGGTTACTACGATCCCGGCCGGTTCTGGAGCGGCGACTCCCTGAAGCTCGAGGCCGGTTTCGGTCTGGGCGGAGAAATCGGGGTCGATCTACCCGAGTAGGCACGGGACGGACGGGGAAGCGCCCGGATGTGCCGCCTGCGGCGGTGAAGGGGGATGAATGGCAGAGCCAACACTGGACGACGACATGGTCGCCGAGTCGGACCTGGTGGTGCGCCGGGGAACGTTCCGCTGTGTGGCCTTCCGCGACCCGGTCGACCGTGCGGAGCACCTCGCCTTGGTACTGGGCGAGATCGGTGACGGCGAGAGGGTCCTGGTCCGGGTGCACTCGGAGTGCGTCACCGGGGACGTCTTCGGCGCGTTGCGCTGCGAGTGCGGCGACCAGCTCAACGCCGCGCTGGACACGATCATGGACGCGGGCCGCGGTGTCCTGGTGTACCTGCGCGGCCACGAGGGCCGCGGGATCGGGCTGGTGGACAAGGTGCGCACCCAGCTCCTCCAGGACGAGCAGGGGCTGGACACCGTGGACTCCGCGACGTCCCTGGGGCTTCCGGTGGACGTGCGGGACTACGGACCGGCGGCGCGGGTACTGCGGCACCGGGGTGTGCGTTCGGTGCGGCTGCTGTCCAACAACCCGGAGAAGGCGCGGGCGTTGGAGGAGCACGGAGTGAAGGTTTCCGAGCGGGTACCGCTGCTGGTGACCGCACATGAGCGCAACATCCGCTATCTGACCGCCAAACGCGACCGGTTGGGCCACGATCTGCCCCACCTGAACGGTGACGGGCCAGGGCACGGCCGTGGCTGAACCGACCGTCTGGCAGGTGGGATCCGCGGTGCTCGGCCAGGTGGCGCTGCTGGCCCTGTTGACGGTGCTGGCCGGCCTGGGCCCGTTGGGGTGGACCGTGGGGCTGGCCCACGTCCTGGTGGTGACCGTTCTCCTGCTGCTGGCCATGCGCCGCTACGGAAGGTGGCCGTTGGGCCCGGCCGACTTGGTGACGCTGGTGCGTGTCGGCCTGATCGGCACGGTGACGGCACTGGTGGTCGACGGCGGGCCGGCCTGGGCCGTGGTGGGTGTGGCGGCGGTCGCCCTCGTCCTGGACTGGGTGGACGGGCTGGTGGCGCGCGGTACGCGAACGGAGTCGGACTTCGGTGCGCGGTTCGACATGGAGGCCGACGCGTTCCTCATCCTGGCGCTGAGCGTGTTCGTGTCCCTGGATCTGGGACCTTGGGTGCTGGTGATCGGCGCTATGCGGTACCTGTTCGCGGTCGCCGCACGGCTGGCACCGTGGTTGAGGGGCCCGCTGCCGCCGAGCCTGGCGCGCAAGGCGGTGGCCGCGGCGCAGGGGATCGTGCTGGCGGTGGCCGCATCAGGTGTGCTCCCATGGCAGGTTGCCACTGGGGCGGTCGCGTGCGCGCTGGCAGCCCTGCTGTGGTCGTTCGGACGTGACGTGGTGGGACTGTGGCGGGCGCGGGCCCTTCGGGCCGACGCCGCCGGGAAGAGGTGAGTGTGGGAAGAACGGCACGGGCGTTCTGGGTGCGTTCGCCGGGCGTGGGCGAGGTGCGGGAAGTCGAGCTTCCCGAACCGGGCGCCGAGGAGGTCCTGGTGCGGAGCCTGTACTCGGGGATCAGCCGGGGCACGGAGACGCTGGTGTTCGGCGGCGGGGTGCCGCTCAACCAGCACGAGGTAATGCGGTCCCCCTTCCAGGAGGGCGACTTCCCGGGGCCGCTGAAGTACGGCTACCTGAACGTCGGGCTGGTCGAAGAGGGTCCGGAGCGGCTGCTCGGGCGCACGGTGTTTACGCTGTACCCGCACCAGACGCGTTTCGTGGTCCCCGCCTCGGCTGTGTCGGTGGTACCCGATGGCGTTCCGGCGGGACGGGCGGTCCTGGCCGGAACGGTGGAGACCGCGGTGAACGCCCTGTGGGACGCCGCCCCGCTGGTGGGTGACCGGGTGGCGGTGGTCGGCGGGGGCATGGTCGGCTGCTGCGTGGCCCGCCTGCTCTCCCGGATCCCGGGCGCACGGGTCCAACTGGTGGACGTCGACCCGGGCCGGCGGGAGACCGCCGAGCGTCTGGGAGTGGGCTTCGCCCGCCCCGAAGACGCCGAGGAAGGCTGCGACCTGGTCTTCCACACCAGTGCCACGGAGGCGGGCCTGCTCCGTTCGTTGGAGCTGCTCCACCCGGAGGGTGAGGTCGTGGAACTGAGCTGGTACGGCGACCGGCAGGTGATCCTGCCCTTGGGTGAGGACTTCCACTCGCACCGGCTGGCCGTCCGGGCCAGCCAGGTCGGCATGATCTCGCCCGCCCGGCGGTCCCGCTATAACCACTCCGAGCGCTTGGGGCTGGCGATGCGCCTCCTCGACGACCCGGCCTTCGACGCCCTGCTGACCGGTGAGAGCGGTTTCGAGGAGCTGCCGTCCGTGCTGCCGGACCTGGCCGACGGGAGCCTCCCGGCGCTGTGCCACCGGATCGCCTACGACGCACCCTGAGCACGCCGAGTACGCCCGAACACGACAACCCCGGGGAGTTTCCATGTTCAGTGTCACCGTCCGGGACCACCTCATGGTCGCGCACAGTTTCCGGGGCGAGGTCTTCGGACCGGCCCAGGCCCTGCACGGGGCGACGTTCGTGGTGGACTTGACCCTGCGCCGCCCCGAACTGGACCCCGACAACATCGTGGTGGACATCGGTGCGGCCACCCGGGAGCTGGGCACGGTGGTGGCCGGGCTCAACTACCGCAACCTGGACGAGGCACCCGAGTTCGCGGGCGTGAACACCTCCACCGAGTTCCTCGCCAAGGTGGTCGCCGACCGGATGGCGGACCGGATCGCCTCGGGGGCGCTGGGACCGCACGCCGACGGCCTGACCTCGATCTCGGTGACCCTGCACGAGTCACACGTGGCCTGGGCCGCCTACGAGCGGGAGCTGTGACGGTTCGGTTCGTCGTCCCCCGGACGGACGTGCCCAGCGGCGGCAACACCTACGACCGGCGGATCGCGGAGGAGCTGTCCCGCGCAGGGCGGCCCACGCGGACGGTCGCGGTGGCGGGCGACTGGCCCCGGCCGGGGCCGCTCGCGTTGGACGAGCTCTCCCGCGCCCTGGACGAGGCCCCCGACGGCTCATCCGTGCTGGTGGACGGACTGGTGGCGTGCGGGGCACCCGAGGTACTGGTCCCCCGGGCACGGCGGCTGCGGCTGGCGGTGCTCGTGCACCTGCCACTGGCCGACGAGACCGGGCTGGCGGAGAGCGCGGCGCGGGACCTGGACGCGCGGGAACGGGCGGTGCTGGGAAGCGGCGTGACCGTGGTGGCCACCAGTGCGTGGGCAGCGCGTCGGCTGGCCGCGCACCACGGCCTGACCGAGGTGGCGGTGGTGGAGCCGGGGGTCGATCCGGCGCCGCCGGCGCGCGGGAGTGGTTTCGAGGGCGCGGACGCCGGCGTTCCCCGGCTCGTGTGTGTGGCCTCCTTGACCCCGCGTAAGGGCCATGACCTGCTGTTCCGAGCACTGTCAGGGCTGCGGGACCTGGATTGGGCGTGCGTGTGCGCCGGGCCCGGTACCCCTCCCCCGCACCCGGGTCTGGCGGACCGGATCCGGTTTACCGGCCCTGTGGTGGGCGCGGAGCTGGCGGGGGCGTACCACTCCGCCGACCTGCTGGTGCTGGCCTCGCGCGCGGAGACCTACGGCATGGTCGTCACCGAGGCGCTGGCCCGGGGTGTGCCGGTGGTGGCCTCCGGGGTGGGCGGGGTCCCCGCGGCCTTGGGGCGCACCGCGGACGGGCGGGTACCGGGGCTGCTCGTACCGCCGGAGGACTCGGAAGCGTTGGCCTCCGCGCTGCGCGGATGGCTCAGCGAACCGCGTCTGCGGGAGGAATTGCGCGGTGCGGCCCGGCAGCGCCGCGAGGAGCTGACGGGGTGGTCGGAGGCCGCACGCGCGCTCGCCCGGGCACTCGAGCTCTAGGGCTGTTTCCTGGGTCATTCCGCGCGCCGGGTGTGGCGCGCTTCTCCCCTGGATGCTTCGCCATCGCCCTACCCCCGATGTTATCGTGCATAGAGTGCAAAAATTCGTTCTCTGTATTTTTGCTCCCACAGCAGGCTTTCTGCTCCTGCACGTTCTTCTCCAGAGGTCAGCCCTTGAGTACTCCTCCGCCCCAGGACACAGCGCGCCCTCCGGTCCTGCGCAGCCTGAGCGGGCTGCTGATCGTCCTCGGCGTGACGATGCTCAGCGGCACAATCGTCTCGGTCGCCCTGCCCCAGATCGTCGGCTCCCTCCAGGGGACCCAGTCGCAGTACACCTGGGTGGTGACCGCGACCCTCCTGGCGTCCACGGCCTCCACCCCGATCTGGGGCAAGCTCGCCGACCTCTTCCCCAAGAAGCGGCTGCTCCAGATCTCCATCGTGCTGTTCATCGTGGCCTCACTCCTGTGCGGGTTCGCGCAGACCACCGGCCAGCTCATCGCCTTTCGCGCCGTGCAGGGACTGGGCATGGGCGCCTCCCAGGTCCTGGTCCAGGCGACCATCGCCGCCCTGGTCAGCCCCAAGGAGCGGGGCCGCTTCAACGGCCTGATCGGTGCCATCATGGCCGTGGCCACCGTCGGAGGCCCGCTCATCGGAGGCGCCCTCACAGACATCTCCTGGCTGGGTTGGCGCTGGTGCTTCTTCATCGGTGTGCCGTTCATGCTGGTCGCACTGGTCGTGCTCACCCGCACCCTGAACCTGGTGGAGGAGCGCCGCGAGGACGTGCGCATCGACTACGTCGGGGCCACACTCATCGCCGCGGGCGTCAGCACGCTCCTGCTGTGGGTGACCTTCGTCGGGGGAAGCTTCGCCTGGATCTCGTGGCAGTCCGGCGCCATGGTCGTCAGCGGACTCGTGCTCCTCGCGCTGGCCGTGTGGGTGGAGGCGCGGGTGGCCGAGCCGGTCATCCCGCTGCGGCTGATCGTGCGCAAGGAGGCCGCGATCGCGATCGTGGCCAGTGTCGCGGTCGGCATGGCGATGTTCGGCGGGGCGGTCTTCCTCGGCCAGTACTTCCAGCTGGCCCGCGGCTACTCGCCGACCGCGGCGGGGCTGCTGACCACACCTCTCATGCTCGGCATGATGGCCTCCTCAACCGCCTCGGGCTGGATGGTGTCGCGCTCGGGCTGGGTCAAGCCCTACGTCGTCACCGGACTGGTGTCGCTGACCCTCGGCTTCCTGGTGCTGTCCACGATCGACGAGAGCACCTCACTGCTCGTGGTGTCCCTCGGCATGCTCGCGGTCGGCGCCGGTGTGGGCTTGTCGATGCAGAACCTGGTGCTGGTCGTACAGAACTCGGTACCGCTGCGCGAACTCGGCGCGGCCAGCGGGGCGATCACGTTCTTCCGCTCCCTGGGCGGCACCATCGGGGTGTCCGTGCTCGGCGCGATTCTGGCGAGCCGCGTGAGCACCAATATTTCGGACGGTGTGGCCGCCTCGGGCGCCGACATCCCTGCCGGAGGGGCCGACGGCAGCACCCTGGACCTGGCGGGCATGCCGCCCTTCCTGCGCGAGATCGTCGAGAGCGCCTACGGTTCCTCCACCGGCGACATCTTCCTGGTCGCCACCGGCATCGCGATGGCAGGTCTGGTGGTGGTGTGCTTCCTGCCGAGGGTCCAGCTGCGCGACACCATCGATCTGCCCGAACCGGAGGACCCCGACCAACCGGCCTCGGAACGGGAAGCGCTGGGAACACAGGGATCCGGGTTGCGCGCGGAGGGCGGAACCCAGCAGAATTCGGGTGCTGTTCCACAGGGATCCCCCCGATCCCCCCACCCCTGAGAGGCCCCATGACGGACGCTCCCGACGACGCCGCCATCGACACATCCGTCGCGCACACAGCGCGCGTCTGGAACTACTGGTTGGGCGGAAAGGACAACTACCCCGTCGACCGAGCGGTGGGAGACCAGGTCAAAGACCTGTTCCCCCAGGTCGCGGAGGTCGCCCAGGGAGACCGGCTCTTCCTGCGCCGCTGCGTCAGCCACCTGGTACGGGAAGAGGGCATCACCCAGTTCCTCGACATCGGCACGGGGCTGCCCACCGCCAACAACACGCACGAGGTGGCCCAGGCGCTCAACCCCGAGGCCCAGGTGGTCTACGTCGACAACGACCCCCTGGTCCTCGCCCACGCGCGGGCTCTGCTCAACGGAACGGACGCGGGCAGGACACAGTTCGTGGGCTCGGACCTGCGCGACGTCGAGGGGGTCCTGGCGGCCGCCAAGGAGACCCTGGACCTGGACCGGCCCGTCGGTCTGACCCTGATGGGCACCATGGGCCACTTCGAGATCGAGGAGGCGCTCCGCCTGGTGCGCGCCTACGTCGACCGGTTGGCCCCGGGCAGCTTCTTCGCGGTGTGCGACGGCGTGATGGCCCATATGGAGGTCGATGACGCCGAGCGCGCCGCCGAGGGCATGCGTATCTGGGAGGAGCAGGTCGCCCAGAAGTACCACATGCGCACCGTGGCGGAGTTCGAGCGGTTCTTCGAGGGCTTCGAACTGGTAGACCCCGGTGTGGTCTCCGTCTTCCGCTGGCGCCCCGAGCCCGCCGAGGTGGGAACGGTCCGGGACGTCCCCCAGTACGCGGGCCTGGCCAAGAAGGTCTGACGCGGGCCTGGCTCCTGTTCCGGTCTCGCTGAGCGACGCAGCAGCACCGACCGGAATCTCCTGGCCCGCTGACCGGGAAACCCGCCGGTCAGCGGGTAGGTGTCCCAGCAAGCACAGAAAACACTCCTAGCGCAGGGGCGAAGCACACGCTAATCTTCGCGGATCCCCCAACAGAGCAGTGGTCGCACTGTCAGGCTGAAGACGGCAGCATCGTCCCCTGGCGGCCGCACTCCACTGGGAGGAGATCCGTTGAGCTCACTGTCCGGGAACCCCGCTCCGGAGTTCGCGCCTGACTGGCTGGCACTGCGCGAGGAGGCCGACGCCGACGCGCGGGCCACCGCACCGCTGGACCCGCTCCGGGTCCACCTTGCCGACCGGGGCGCGGGACCGGGCGCACGGCCGATCCGGATCGCCGACCTCGGGTGCGGCACCGGATCCCAGGGGCGTTGGCTGGCCCCGAAGCTGTCCGGGTCCCAGCAGTGGGTTCTGTACGACATCGACTCGGCGCTGCTATCCATGGCGGGGGCCTACACCCCCGCGCGGTCCGCGGACGACTCCCCGGTGACGGCACGGATGTGCCTGCGGGACCTGGGATCGGTCACCGCCACCGACCTCGAGGGGGTGGACCTGGCGACCGGGTCCGCCCTGTTGGACCTGCTCACCCGGGACGAGTTGGCTGCCGTGGCCGCGGCCGTGACCGAGGCCGGCTGCGCGGCCCTGTTCACCCTGTCCGTGGTGGGGCGGGTGGAGCTCTTCCCGAGCGACCCGGCCGACGCGGCTGTCACCCGTGCCTTCAACGAACACCAGCGACGCGACGGCCGGCTGGGGCCGGACGGGGTCGCGGCGGCGGAAGAGGTGTTCGCGGGACTCGGTGCGCGCACCCTGACCTTTCCCAGCCCTTGGCGGTTGTGTCCCGAGCGGGTCCCGCTGACCCTCGCGTGGCTGCGCGGCTGGGTCGCGGCCGCCCGGGAGCAGGATCCGGACTCCGTCCCGCACGGGTACCTGGAGCGTCGGCTCGGCATGTGCGAAGAGGGAGGGCTGCGCGTGGTCGTGCACCACACCGACCTGCTCGCGCTTCCCGGGGAGGACCCTGGCAGGTCATGAGAGGTACCGCGTGGCTGCGCCCGCTGACCGGGTTGGCCGTCCTGGCCGGAGTGCTGTGGTGGTACCCGGTGGAAGCCGTCACCGACGCCTTCGTGTCGGTCGACGGCCGCGCGGTGGCGGCCGCGTTGGGGATCGGTCTGGCCACGACCGTGCTGTGCGCGGCCCGGTGGGTGCTAGTGGCTCGCGGGGTCGGGCTGCGCCTGCCCTGGGTGCGTGCGGTGGGCGACTACTACCGCTCGGTCTTCCTCAACGCCGTCCTTCCCGCCGGGTTCTTGGGTGACGTACACCGGGCGTTCAGCCACGGGCGCTACGCGGGCGACGTGGCCCGGGGTGTGCGCGCGGTGGTGCTGGAGAGGATGGCCGGACAGGTGGTGCTCGCCCTGACCGGTGCGGCCCTGTTGTTCACCCTGCCCGCGGCGCTGCTGGGTCCGGGCCTGCTCGCGGTCTCGGCGTCGCTGGCCGTGCTGGCCGTGGTGGCCCTGGGGGTGGCGGTCGGCTGGGCCGTGGGGCGGCGGCGCGGTGCGCGCTGGTGGCGGGCGCTGTCGGCGACGGTGGCCGACACCCGGGCCGGCCTGTTCACGGCGGAGACCGGCCCAGGGGTCCTACTGCTCTCGGCGGCCGCATTGGGCGGACACGTGACGCTGTTCCTCGTGGCGGCCCGGGCGGCGGGGGTCACCGCGCCCGTTCTGGCCCTGCTGCCCTTGTTGGTACTGGCACTGGTGGCCATGAGCATCCCGGCGAACGTGGGCGGCTGGGGACCGCGTGAGGCGGTGACGGCCCTGGCTTTCGGGGTGGCCGGTCTGGGGTCTGAGGCGGGTCTGACCGCGTCCGTGGTGTACGGGCTCCTCGCCCTGGTCGCCGCGCTTCCCGGAAGCCTGGTCCTGGTGTGGCGGCTACTGCGGGTCGAGCACCGCGAGGTACCCGGCGAAGGCCTTGACCAGGAACGCCAGGAGGTCGCGGCCCTCCGCCGCGGTGGCGCGTGAGGGTTGGCCCACGACCCCGGAACGGGTGTAGCGGGCCAGGCCGCTGGTGAGCATGTGGTCGCGCCGGTCGGCCAGGTGGTCGGCCTCCTCGTAGCCGGGGCGGACGAGGTCGGGACGTACGTGCAGCAGCACGGAGGTCTCCAGTTCGCCCGCGTGCATGTCGCGGTCGTTGGTGGTGTTCATCCCCGACGCCTTGCGGGCGGCCTCCCAGTCGTGCGGCCCGGGGAAGAGCGCCATGTCACCGCGGGAGGCCTGGACGAGGTTGGCCAGGACGTGATTGCCGCCGTGGCCGTTCACCAGAACCAGCTTCCGGGTGCCCGCCCGGCGCAGGGAGTCGGCGATGTCGGAGGCCATCGCGTGCAGGGTCGGTGCCGAAACGCTGACCGTGCCGGGCCAGGCCTCGTGTTCGTGGGAGCAGCCGAAGGTGATCGGCGGCAGCACGCGTGTCGAGGGGTGGGCGTCGGCGAGGGCGTGGGCCAACGCGGAGGCGACGACGGTGTCCGTGGTCAGCGGCAAGTGCGGGCCGTGCTGTTCGAGGCTGCCCACGGGCAGCAGGGCCACCCGGGCGGCGCGTTCGCCTTCGTCCGCGCTGGTAGTGGTCGGCAGGGGATCGGTGAAGTCCATGGGTGCCATTTTTCCCGATGCTCCCCCTTCTGACGAACGCGCTGGTACCGGGTGCCCCTGGAGGGCGGGTGGACCGGAGCCTTTCGGGTCCCGGACGCGGCTGCGGGGACCCTAGGCGTTCAGCGGTTGGCGTCGGTCACGGCGTCGAGCGCTTTCACCAACTCTCTCACCTGTGGCGAGGCCAGTCGGTACCGCATCACGCGGCCGACCCGTTCAGCGGCCACCAGACCGGCCTCGCGCAGCACGGCCAGGTGGTTGGAGACGTTGGGTTGGGCGGAGCCGGTGCTGTCGACCAGCTCGCCGACCGATGCGTCGCCGACCGCGAGTGTGTGCCGCAGCGCCAAGCGCACACGGCATCCCAGGGCCCGGCCGATGTCGAACTGCTGGTCGTGAATGTCCTTGGAATCCATCAGGGATTGACTGGAATGGTCTCCTTTACGTCGTAGATTTCTATTCGGCGATCAAGCCCGGACCCGGCACCCCGCCCCTGGCCACCAGTTCGCCCGCTGGCATCACGGCCTCCGATGTGCCCTCGGCCACGGGAGCGCCAGGGAAGAGCGCAGTGCGTGACGAAGCGCACGTTGGCGGTTCTGCCAGGCGCAAACCCGGGCGAGACGGGACGTTCCGTCACCTAAACTGGCTTGGTGGTGCTTTTCCGGCAGAAAACCGCTTTCCTCCGGCTCTGCCGGGCCGGAATACTGCCATGAGCAGGCGGGTTGGTCCTGTTTCGGGACCCAACGGACCCGCTCCGGCCCCGCCGCCACCACTCCCCCACGGCCCAGGCCACTCTCAATCGCACAAGGAAGTACGTGACCAGGCAACCCACCGCAACACCCACGGACGAGGCCGCACCGGCCGGGGGCGCCGACCCGCGCGCCAGCCGCCTCGTCATCCCACTACTCCTGGTCTCGGCCTTCGTGGTCATCCTGAACGAGACGATCATGGGTGTGGCCCTGCCCGCACTCAACCGTGACCTGGGCATCTCCGTCTCCACCGGCCAGTGGCTGACCTCGGCCTTCATGCTGGTGATGGCCGTGGTCATCCCGGTGACCGGCTTCCTGTTGCAGAGGTTCCACCTGCGCCAGGTATTCATCACCGCGATGAGCCTGTTCAGCCTCGGCACCCTCATCTGCTTCCTGGCGCCGAACTTCGCGATCCTGCTGACCGGCCGGATCGTGCAGGCCTCGGGCACCGCCATCATGATGCCGCTGCTCATGACCACCGTCCTGAACCTCATCCCGGCCGACCGCCGGGGACGGGTCATGGGCAACATCTCCGTCGTCATCGCCGTGGCCCCCGCCATCGGCCCGACCCTGTCCGGCTTGGTCCTGAGCGTCCTGGACTGGCGCTGGCTGTTCGGGCTCGTCCTGCCGATCGCCCTCCTCGGGCTGGCGCTCGGCACGGCCTTCATCCGCAACGTGACCGAGCCGCGCGCCGCCAGGATCGACGTGCTCTCCGTGATCGTGTCGGCCTTGGCCTTCGGCGGTCTCGTCTACGGCTTCTCCAGCCTGGGCAAGGCGGCCGACCCCGACGCGGCCGTCCCGCCGTGGGCGGCGATCGTCGTGGGCGCCGTGGCACTCGTGTTCTTCGTGTGGCGCCAGATCCGGCTCCAGCGCGAGGACCGGGCTCTGCTCGACCTGCGGGTGTTCTCGTCCAAGCAGTTCTCGATCTCGATCACCCTGGTCCTGACCAGCTTCATGTCGCTGTTCGGCCTGGTCATCCTGCTGCCGCTGTACATGCAGAACGTCCTCGGCCACGACACCCTCGTGACGGGGCTGACCCTGCTTCCCGGCGGTCTGCTGATGGGGCTCCTGGCTCCGTTCGTGGGCCGCTTGTACGACCGTTTCGGGCCAAGGCCCCTGGTCACACCGGGCGCCACCCTCGTGGCCGCGGTGATGTGGTCGATGTCCCTCTTCGGCACGGAGACCCCGGTGTGGCACATCGTGGCCGCGCACATGGTGCTCAGCGCTGGTCTGGGTCTGATGTTCACCCCGCTGCTCACCGGCGCCCTGGGATCACTGCGCTCCGAGCTGTACTCGCACGGCAGCGCCGTGGTCGGCACCGTGCAACAGGTGGCCGGGGCCGCGGGCACCGCGGCGTTCGTCGCGGTGATGTCCGCTACCGCGGCGAGTCGC
Source organism: Nocardiopsis oceani (assembly GCF_054777395.1). Classification (NCBI taxonomy): domain Bacteria; kingdom Bacillati; phylum Actinomycetota; class Actinomycetes; order Streptosporangiales; family Nocardiopsidaceae; genus Nocardiopsis; species Nocardiopsis oceani. The sequence goes on along the minus strand of NZ_BAAHAR010000046.1, from coordinate 52,497 downwards.
ATGACCGAGGGCGTCGAAGCCGTCGCCGCGGAGATGGGCGGCATCCAGGTCGCCTTCTCCGTGGGCGCGATCGTCGCGACCCTCGGGTTCTTCGCGACCTTCTTCGTCCGGAAGTCGACGCCCCCGGAGGGTGCGGCGACGAACGCACCCGCCGTGCACTAGGACGCCGGGCACGAAGAAGCCGTGCGACAGAAACAGGGGGTGGGCGGTGCCTTCCGGTCCCGCCCACCCCACCGGGTGCCCCGCGCTCGGCTACGGGGCCACCGCGGCCTCGACCGGCGGGCGCCTGGTCGCCCGCCAGCCGGGCACCAGTGAGGCCAGCAGAGTCAACGTGACCGCGAAGCCCACCACGCCGATGTAGATCAGCGGTGACCCGGTCGGATAGAGGGTGTCGGCACGACCGACGGTGTAGGCCCCGAGTGTCACGAACGCGGAGATCGTGCCGAGCACCACGCCGATCACCGCCACCAAGAGTCCTTCGACGGCCAGCATCCGCAGCACCTGCCCGCGGGTGGATCCGGTGAGGCGTTGCAACCCGAACTCGCGGCTGCGTGCGTTGGTGCTGGAGGCCAGCGCGTTGACGCCCGAAATCGCGCTGTAGCCGACGATCATGGCGACGATCGCGTAAATGGCGAAGAACTCGACGTCGTGCCCCCAGGCCAGCTCGGCGACCATCGCCTCGCTGTCGACCACCGTCAACCCGTCCTCTCCGGCGAGCTGCTCCTGGATGTCGGCCACCATTCGTCCGGCGCTGGAACTGCCGTCACCGGCCACCAGCATCTCCGTGACACGGCCCTCCGTGGTGTGCGTGGCGAGCACATCAGCGGGCAGCAGCAGGGTGTCGTCGTCGGCCGCGGCGTCGAACAGGGCGACCACCTCGGCTTCGAGGACGGCGTTGTCACCCATCCGTACCGTGATCGGGTCTCCCAGCCCCACCCCGACCTCTGCGGCGTTCCCGGCGTCCAGGGCCACGGCCGCGCCGTGCAGGTCGTTCAGGGTGCCCTGGGTGACGGCTCCGGGGACAACCGCCTCAGCCCCGTCCGCGGTCGCGCCCTCCAGGTGCCAGCCGGCCCAGCGGTCCGTCTCCTCCTCCCAGTTCTCCGGGTCGTCCCTCGGCTCCTCCAGGAACCCGGTGCTGTCGACGTACCCGGAAGCGGCGGCTACGCCCGGGAGCGCATCGACCCGCTCGACCAGCTCTGGATCGATGCCGTCGTCGGCCGTGATCAGCACCTCGGCGGTGAGGCCGTCGATGAACTCCTCCTGGGCGGCCTTCACCCCCGAGAGGTGCCCGTACACCAACCCGGTGGTGATTCCGGTGAGCAGGATGACCGGCATCGCCACCGCGGCGGTGCGGTCGATCCCGGCCCGTACATTGAGCATCGCCAGCCGACCGGACTGGCCGGTCAGCGCACCCAGCGGCCGGAGCAACTCGGCGAGCGGCCGGACCAGAACCGGACTGAGCACCGCCAGTGCGATCGCCATCAGAACCATCCCCGGGGAGCCGGTGGTGGAGGCGTTGAGACCCCTGAAAACGGTCATCGTCACCACCATCAGTGCGATGGCACCTGCCAGCAGGGCCAGACCGAGGAGGACGCGCCATAGGCCGATGGGCCGGCGCTCGGGCAGTCCGGAATCGGCCAGGGCCTCGGTGGGCCGCGTCTTGGCCGCCCTAGCCCCGGCGACCAGTGCGCCGCCGATCGCCGCCAGCAGGGCCGAGCCGATCGCGATGGCCATCGGGATCCAGCCCATGCGGAACTCGATGCCTTCGATGATGATGCCGCTGCTGACCATCTGGTGAAGGAAGAGCTCCCCGAGCCATCGGCCGGGCAAGATCGCCAGCCCGGTGGCGAGGGCGGACAGGATCACCGTCTCGCCGAGTACCAGCTTGCGCAGTTGGCCGGGCGTGCTTCCGACCGCGCGCAGCAGGGCCAGCTCGCGGTGGCGCTGTTGGATCGAGAGCGCCAGCATCGAGGCCACCCCGAATACCGCGATCATGATCGCCCACGAGCCGAACAAGCTGGGCAGCACGATCAGGCCGTCCGCGGTGAACAGCACTTCGGGGTTTTCGGCGTACCCCCGCTCGTCACCGGTGAGCGTCACGGCGGTGTCCGGCAACGCGGCCTCGATGCGTTCACGGAGCTGGTCGACGCCGGTCCCGTTCTCGGCCACCACTGCGATGGCGTCGACGGTGCCCTCAGGTGCCGGATAGTCGAAGACGTGGTCGGTGGTGTCCTGGACACCGGGCAGCGCGGCGACGGTGTCCACCAGTGCGGCGTCGACGCGTACCCGCTCGGTCAGGGTCTCCGTGTGGTGGAACTCGGGGACGTGATGGCCCTGGTTGCCCGCAACGACGATGTCGGCACCGGTCAGCTGTTGTGGTGGCGCGTCCGCGCGGATACCGGACTCCATGAGCCCGCCGCAGGCCATGACGATGGCCGCGCCGAGGAACATCGTGAGGAAGGCCGCGACGAAGCCGCCCTTGCGGTGGCGCAGGGTCCGAAACGCGAGCCGGATCATCGCCGGCCACCCCCGATCGGCGCGGTCGCGGAGTCGTCGGCCCAAGCGCCCAAGTGAGTCATCCGCTCGGCCACGGCTTCGGCGGTCGGGGCGTGCAACTCGCCCGCCAGTCGGCCGTCGGCCAGGAACACGACCCGGTCGGCGTAGGCGGCCGCGACCGGGTCGTGTGTGACCATCACGATGGTCTGCCCGGCCGCTTGGACGGCCTCGCGCAGCAGCCCCAGCAGATTGCGGGCGGAGCGGGTGTCGAGAGCGCCCGTGGGTTCGTCGGCGAAGACGACGGCCGGTTCGGTGACCAGCGCGCGGGCGATGGCCACGCGCTGCTGCTGGCCCCCGGACAGCTCGGCCGGGCGGTGCCGTCCCCGTTCGGCGAGGCCGACCTGTTCCAGGATCTCGGCGACCCGGCCGGGTCCGGGACGGCGCCCGGCCAGCTCCAGGGGAAGCGCTACGTTCTGTTCCGCTGTCAGGGCCGGGAGCAGGTTGAACGCCTGGAAGACGAACCCGATGCGTTCGCGCCGCAGCATGGTCAGCTGCTTCTCGTTGAGGTCGCCGAGGTCCTGGCCGTCGAGGCGGACCGAGCCCGACGTGGTGCGGTCGAGTCCGGCCGCGCACTGCAGGAGGGTGCTCTTCCCTGAGCCCGACGGCCCCATGACCGCGGTGAACGTACCGCGGTGGAAACCGGTCCCCACCCCGTCGAGCGCGGCGACCGCGTTGTCGCGGCGGCCGTACACCTTGCGCACGTCGGTCAGCCGCACGACGGCCGCCTGATCGATGTCTGTCTCTGTCACTTCCCGTACCCCATCCGTTCGTTCCCCGTGTGCGACTGCCCTGGCTCAAGAGTTCGCGGGCCCTGGTCAGCAATCGCCGAACCACTCGTGCGACCACCTTCGGCGCCCGCTCTGACGCCGACCTGTCACACCCCTGACACGACCGCTGGCGCGGCGTTCTCCCGAGAACCGGTCACCCCGGGCTCCACACGAACCCGTAGGTCGCGCCCACGGCGATGACAGCAATCGCGGCCAGGGGCAGGAGCGAGTAGTGGATGCGGACGACCGGCCCCCACCAGCCGCGGACCCACGCGGTCACGGCCGCGGCCAGGGTGAGCGCGGTCAGCGGTACGGCGGTGGTCAACGGCAGGAGGAGCGTCGGCGACTCGCTGAAGATCATCCACTCGTGGAGGCGGTTGAGGTCGAGAAGCGCGTACACCACCAGCCCGGCCCAGACCAGGCAGCTCAGGCTGGTGAGCGAGGCGACGTACTCGGCCACCTCCCCGAACCCCGCTGTAGGGGTGAGCAGGTGGTGCAGGATGACCGCCCCACCGGGGACGCGCATGTCCGCGGGCAGGTAGGTGTTGACGTCCTCGTGCAAGCGACGACGCCGTCCTCGGCGAGTCTGAGGACTGCCATGGCGGTGATGGATGTGCCGATCGAGGCGCTCGGGAGGGCGTGTTCGCTCTCGTCGAGAGGGGTTCTGTCGGCGAGGTCGGCGCAACCGTGGGCTGCTGACGCGGCCTGTCACACCCGTGACACGGCGTTCCACCCCCACCGCCGCTGCTCGCGAATGACCGATCGCGTCAGCGCCTGGGTGCACCGGTCAGAGGGCGAGCGTGGTCTTCACCAGCTCGGGCCAGTCCTCCTCGGCGCCTTCCCGCTCCGCTGCGGCGAACCGCACGTCGCCCAGGTGGCCGCGTGCGGCCTGCTCGATCCGGGCCACGTCCGGGTGGGAACGGTTCGGCAGCCCGCGCACGCCGACACTGGCCGCGAGCAGCCGCGCGGCCAGCTCATACTGTTCGAGTAGGAGCGCGAGATCCGCGACCCCGACGATCACCTGCGCGTACAGGGGTGCGTTCACCGCCTCGGCGGAGACCGACTGCCACGCCGCCACGCGGTGCTCACGGGCCTCATCCGGATCGTCGGCCAGGTAGCCGAGCAGGTCCTGCACCTCCGCCCGCGTGTTGGACCACTCCGCGTCGTCACCCAGCAGGGCCGTTGCGACGCCGAGCTGCCGGTGGGCCTCTTCGTCGTCGCCGCTCCAGCGGGCGAGTTCGGCAGCCGCCAGAGCCAGCTCAGCCAGCGTGTGCGGCCAGGTGACCCGTTCCGCGCGGCGCCGCGCCTCGGCGATGGCCGCCTCGCAGGCGTCCTTGTCGCCCAACAGCCAGTACAGCTGAGCCAGTCGCGCCCGCATGCGGATGACATCGTCGAGGGCACCCATCTCGGTGACGACCTCGACCGCCTGTTCGTAGTGCTCGCACGCGGCCGCGAACTCGCCGCGCACGGCAATCCGGTCCGCCAGTTCGGTCTGGGCGAACGCGATCCCGAACCGGTCGCCGAGCGAACGGAACTCCACGAGCGCCCTTTCGAGGTGGGTGTCCGCGTCGCGCCCACCCTGGCCGAGCATGATGCGCGACTTGCCGAGGTGCAGACGGGCCAGGGCACGGACCCACGGCTCGTCGTCGTCCAGCAGTGCCTCATACGCCGACAGGAACGTGTCCGGTGCCCGCAGCATGCGCTCCAGCGGATCCACCAGGCCCAGAAGCGGGTGGCGCCGGTCGCTGTTCCGACTGAGCTGACTGAACCGGTGCGCCTCGCTGATCCACTCCGCCGCCTGGCGTTCACCGCCCCGCCCGGCGTTCACGAACATCACGCCCAGCGCGTACACCATGGCCCGGATCTCGTCGGGCACGTGGCCGGGGGTTTCCGTCGCCGCGACGATCAGTTCGAAGCCTTCGACCTTGTGTCCGCTCAGCCACCAGTACCAGCCGGCGCCGCCCGCGAGCCGCATGGCCGCATGGGCATCTCCGGCGGCGAGTGCGCCGCGCATCGCGGAAACGATGTTGTCGTGCTCGGCCTCGAGCAGGGCGAGCCACTCCAGTTGTTCGGCGCGGCGGAGCCGGGGTTCGGCGGTCTCGACGAGTTCGGTGAAATGGGCGAGGTGGGTACGGCGTGCCAGATCCGCTTCTCCGGCATCGGAGAGCCGGTCCGCGGCGTACTCCTTGATGGTTCCCAGCATCCGGTAGCGCGGCGCACCGTTGCCCTCAGCGCGCAGGAGCGACTTCTCAGTCAGCGCAGTGAGCAGGTCGAGTACCTGTTCCTGTCCGACCCCGTCTGCCTGCCCGGCTCCGGCGTCGGCGCAGACCCGCTCGGCGGCTTCCAGGCCCACCCCGCCCGAGAACACCGCGAGCCTGCGCAGCACCGTCCGCTCAGACTCGCTGAGCAGCTCCCAGCTCCAGTCGACCACCGCGCGCAGCGTCCGGTGCCGAGGCAGTGCGCTCCGGCTACCGCTGTCCAGCAGGCGGAACCGGTCGTGGAGTCGGTCGGCGAGCTGGTCGAGGGACATGGTGCGCAGTCGGGCCGCGGCCAGTTCGATCGCCAGGGGCATTCCGTCCAACTCCCGGCAGATACGCACCATCGTCGAGGCCGTGTGGAAGTCGACCGCGAGGTCAACGCGCACCGCACCGGCCCGGTCCCGCAGCAGCCGAACGGCGGGCGTGGACTCGATCTCGCCGAGGTCGGTGTCCCCTTCCGGCAGGGCCAGCGGCTCGACCGGCCACAGCGCCTCGCCGATGAGACCGAGTGCTTCCCTACTGGTGGCCAGGATCCGCAGCCGAGGGCACTCCCCGAGCACCCGCTGAGCGAAGGCCGCCGCAGCATCGATCACGTGCTCGCAGTTGTCCAGGATCAGCAACGCCTCACGTTCGCGGACCGCGGCGATGACCCGGTCCGTCAGCTCCGAGTTCGGTGGCCCGCCGAGCAGTGCGTCCCGCAGACCCATCCCGGAGAGCGCCGCCTGCGCCACGTCACCGGCCGTGTCGATGGCCGCGAGCTCCACCAGCCAGACCCCGTCCTGCAGGTCAACAAGCTTGGTGCGCCCGGTTTCCGTGGCCAGCCGGGTCTTGCCCGAGCCACCCGGACCGATCAAGGTGGTGAGCCGGTGCTCTTCGGTGAGCGCGCGCACCGCGGCAACATCGGCCTCCTTGCCGACATAGCTGGTCAGCTCAGCCCGCAGGTTGGACTTGCGGCGCTCGGCACGCTGCCCGTGCCCGCCCCGTAGCAGTGCGACGTGCAACGCGGACAGCTCCGGTGAGGGATCGGCGCCCAACTCCTCGGCCAAGGCCTCCCTCGTGCGCTGGTACACGAGCAGCGCCTCCGTGTCCCGACCGACCGCGGAAAGGGCGCGCATGAGCGCGGCGACCAGCCGCTCGCGCAGCGGATCCGCGGCTACCAGGCCGGTCAGCTCCGCGACCAGATCGGCGCCGTGCCCCAGGGTGATCTGCTCGTCGAACCGGTCCTCCATAGCTGTCAGCCGCAGCCGCTCCAACCGGGTCACCGCCGCGTCCAAGGCCGCGCTCTCCCGCAGGCCCACGTCCGCCAGAGCCGGACCGCGCCACAGCGCGAGGGCCTCCCGCAGCAGGCGGACCCGCCCCGGGCCCGCTTCCCTGCGGGCCCGGTCGACGAGGCGCTCGAACCGCGCGGCGTCGACGGCATCGGGGTCCACCCTCAGCCGGTAGCCGCCGTCCCGAGCCTCGACCGTCCGCTCCGGCAGCGCCCTGCGCAGCCGGGACACCAGGCGCTGCAAAGCGTTGTCCGCTCCGGAGGGCGGGTGCTCACCCCAGATCCAGTCCACCAGTGTCGGCTTGGCGACCACCCGGCCCGGTTCGAGCGCCAGGGCGGCCAGCAGCGCGCGCAAACGAGCGCCAGGCACGTCGGCGAGGTCGCCGTCGTCTGAACACACCTCGAGTGGTCCCAGAATCCCGATCCGCACCCGGACAGTCTCCCATGACGGCCCTCAGCCGACGCGGGCCCGAACCTTGCTCCAGACGCTCACCAGCGACCGCGCTCACTCTCGCGCAGCCCTCAACGACGGGACAGGTCCGCCAGTGCCAGGCCCCCGCCGAAGGCGATCAGCGCACCACCTGACGCCTGGTCCAACCGGCGCAGAGTCACCGGCCGCAGCTTGCGCCCGGCCAGCACCCGCCCGGCGGCCGCCCACCCCAGCGCCGTGACCGCCTCGCACACGATGTAGAGCACGCCCAGCGCGACCAGCTGCGCTCCGACCGCGGCCGCCTCGGGCTGGGCGGAGACGAACGGCGGCAGGAAGGCGGTGAACAGCAGCAGCGCCTTGGGGTTGGCGGCCGCGGTCACGAACTCCTGGGCCGCCAGTTTCCATGCCGCCAGGCCGCTCGTACGTTCGCTCCCCTGATCTGCGGAGTGTCCCCCAGGTGCTGGTGTGGCGCGTGCCGACCACACCACCCACACGCCCAGGCCGATCATGACGGCCGCCCCGGCGACCCGCAGGACCTCGAAGGCCGTCTGGGAGGTGTGCAGGAGCGCCCCCAGGCCGGTGATGACCACGCCGAGCATGATGGAGAACGCGGCGAAGCGTCCAGTGAGCGCTAAGGCGGCTGGACGGAGGCCCTGCCGCAGGCCGTTGCGGAACGCGAGCAGGTTGTTGGCGCCCGGGGAGACCGCCACGGCCAGCGCGGCGGGGACGAAAACGGCGAGTTGCGCCGATGAGAGCATGCTCCCAGCCTAAGCCGCACACGGATCACGGGTTCGGGGCGAGTTCCGGGAGTCCTCGGAGCACGCCCTCCGCGACCTGCGGCGGGCTCAGCTCGCTGGTGTCGATGACCAGGTCCGCCCAGTCCGCGAGCCATTCCCGGTGGGCCCGGTAGTAGGGCTCGCTCTTGGCACGGCGGAACGCGGTCGCCGAGGCCGAGCGCTCGGGGTCGTCCGGGACGAGGTCGTCCCCGGCGATGCGGCTCTCCAGCACCTCCCGGTCAGGGTGGAGGACCACTCGCCGGACCTCCAGGCCCCGGGCGCGCAGGCCGTCCAGGATCTCCTCGGCGTAGTCGCGGCGCAGAATACTCATCGGGGCGATGAGGGTCTGCCCGGTGAAGGCGTGGATCTCGGCCGCCGCAGCGTGGAAGAGGGCCCGCCACGGCGGCAGGTCCTGGAAGTCACCGGGGTGGTCGGCCAGGAAGTGCCGGAGGACCAGCCCGACCAGCTCCGGGTCGAAGAGGCGGCTGTTCGGCACCTGCTTCACGAGGAGTTCGGCGGTGGTGGTCTTGCCGCCTCCGAACGGGCCGTTGACGAGGACGATCACCCAGGTTCCCTTCCGCTAGCCCCCGGTACGTGAGGGAGCAGAGCCTACCGGGGGCCGGGCACGCCGGGTGTGCGGCTTCCGCGCTGAGGTTCCCGGCTGTCCAAGACGAAGTCGTACTCGGCGCGCAGGTAAGGCTCCGCGGACTCGCCGCCGTCCGGGGCCGGGCCCGCGGGGTGCTCGGTGAAGGGCACGACCAGGGCGTCCTTGGTCCCGAAGACCACGTCGGTGGAGAGGAAGTCCGTCCCCTCGCGGAACAGGTGCGTGATGAGCCGGGCGTAGCCGGGTTCCTCGATGAGGAAGTGGATATGGGCGGGACGGTAGGGGCTGATCTCGGTGCGCTTGACCAGGTCGCCGACCGGCCCGTCCAAGGGGATCGTGTAGCCCGTCGGCGCGATGGTGCGCAGGCAGTAGGTCCCGTCCTGCCGGGCCCGGTACTTGGCGCGCAGCCGCGCCTCGTCGACTTCCAGCTGGGCCTCGTAGGCCCCTTCGGCGTCGGCCTGCCACACGTCCAGGACCGCCCCGGGTACGGGCTGCCCGTCGGTGTCGACGACACGGCCGGTGACGTACAGGGGTGTGCCCTCGATCCCCTGGGCCATGTCGTGGCCGAACTCGGCGGGCGGTGACCCGTCGATGTGGAAGGGTCCCAGCACGGTGGCGGGGGTGGCGCCGGAGGAGAACCGGTTGTTCAGCTGGACGACGAGCGTACTCAGACCGAGCACGTCCGAAGCCAGGATGAATTCCTGCCGCTTGTCGTCGCAGGCGCGTCCGGTGGCGGTCAGCCACTCGACGGCGGCCATCCACTCCGCCTCGGTGAGGTCGACCTCGCGGGCGAAGTCGTGCAGGTGGCGGACGAGCGCGGTGAGCAGCTGCCCGGTGCGGGGGTCGTGGGCGCTCCCCCAGCGCTCCTCGGCCAGGTCGGTCAGGTTCTCCTCGGTCACGAACGCCATGGGGATCGTCCTCCGGATCAGGTCTCGTCGGGGGTGTGCGGGGTGGGTCCGATCGGCCTGTTGTTGCGGTCGACGGACAGGAAGACGTCGTTCGCCACGGGTGAGCGCATCTCTTCGGCCAGCTGCCCCACCAGCCCCGCGGTGCGGGCCAGGAGGGCGAAACCGCGCAGCAGTTCGATGGGCAGGCCGAGGTCGGCCAGGGCCGCGCCGCACACACCCGCGCCGTTGAGCGGCAGCTTCTTGCCGAGAACCTCGGGGTGGACGCGGCCGATCGCCTCGAAGAGCTCCAGGTGGGGGCCGAACTGCCCTTCCTCCCGGGCGATGCGCATCAGCGCCGGGGTACGCGGATCGCCCTGTTTGTGCACGTGGTGCCCGAGCCCCGGGACCAGCCTGCGGGCCTCGCGTTCGGCGCGGACGGTCCGCAGTGCGACCTCGTCCCAGCCCTGTTCCCCCTCAGGGAGGTGGCCATCCAGGGAGCGCAGCACCTCGTCCAAGAATCGACCGGTGTCCTCGGTGACGCCGAGGAACCGGGATCCGCCGCCGAGGAGCCCCGCCGCGAGCGCCCCCTGGATGGAGTCGGGCGCGGACAGGTAGGTCAGCCGGGTGACGATCGCGGTGGGGGTGAAGCCGTGGTCGGCCAGGGCCGCCAAGACCGCCTCGAAGACTCGGGTCTCCCCGGGCTCGGGGCGGCGTTGGGCGGCGAGCCAGAAGGCGAGTTCACCGAACCCGACCTTGCCCATGACGTCCTCGGCGAGGTCCTGGCCGAGGAGGGTGATGGTGGTGGGGTCGGCCGCGCCCAGGGCGGTGGGGTACTCGGTGCGCTCGTTCTCGGTGCGCTCGCTCACGGCTACCCCTCCCCCTCGGAGTCGGCCAGCCAGGCCCTCAGCCCGTCCCCGTGCTCGTCCAGCCCGGGTGGGGGCAGCCGGTAGGAGGCGGGGGTCGCGGAGAAGCGGATCGGGTTGCGTGTGGTGGGTACCTCACTGTCGCCCTCACCGACCCGTACGACCGGCTCCAGCCCGAAGCGTTCAGCCATCGCGAACCCCTTGTCGATGGTCTGGATCGGGCCGCAGGGGACCCCGGACTCCACCAGCAGCTCGAACCACTCCAGTGCGCCCCGTTTCGACAGCCTCTCGACCAGGAGGGGCCGGAGTTCGCCGCGGTTGGCGGTCCGTGCCGCGTTGGTGGCGAAGCGCGGGTCGTCGGCGGTCTCGGCGATGCCGAGCACTGCGCACAGGGCACGGAACTGGCGGTCGTTGGCGGCGGTGACGATGAGGTCGTCGTCGGCCGTGGGCAGCGGTTCGTAGGGGAACACGCTGGGGTGGGCGTTGCCCATCCGGGTGGGGACGGTGTCGCCCGCCACGTGGGCCGAGCTGTGGTTGACCAGCCCGGTCAGAGCGGAGGACAGCAGGTTGACCTCCACCAGCTGGCCCTCCCCCGTGGCGTCGCGGTGCCGCAGCGCCGCGAGGATACCGATGACGGCGTGGTTGCCCGCCATGACGTCGAACACCGAGATGCCTGCCCGGTAGGGCGGCCCGTCCGGGTCCCCGGTGAGGCTCATCAGCCCGGAGACCGCTTGGACCATGAGGTCGTAGCCGGGGACGTCCCGTCCGGCACCGGTGCCGAAGCCCGTGATGGAGCAGTAGACGATGCCGTCGTTGGTGGCCCGGACGCTGTCGTGGTCGAGTCCGTAGCGGGCCAGCCCGCCGGGCCGGAAGTTCTCGATCACCACGTCGGCGCGCCTGGCGAGTTCGCGCGCGGCCCGGCCGTCCTCCTCCTGTTTCAGGTCCAGCACGACCGAGCGCTTATTGCGGTTCACGCCCAGGTAGTAGGTGGACGTGTCACCGCGTACGGGCGGCTTCCAGGACCGCGTGTCGTCCCCGGACGGCCCTTCGACCTTGACGACCTCGGCCCCCAGGTCGGCCAGCAGCATGGTGGCGTAGGGGCCGGCCAGGATCCGGGAGAAGTCCGCGATCAGCAGGCCTGACAGCGGACCGCCCGAGGCCGCGCTCTCCGCGCCTCCGGGCGGTGTCCGCCCCGCTGCCCCGCTCGGTGCCGCGACCGGTGGTCCGCCCGGTGCCGTGACCCGTGCGTCTGGGTCCCCCGTCATTCCTCCCCCTCCGTGTCCGCTTAACGGACAAATGTCCGCACCAGCGATTCTGTACTTGAGGCCACACCGAGTCAACCCCCTAGACAAAACTTCACCAGTGCGGGGAAAAACCTTGGGTTGCCCGCCTTGACAGGACTTCCAATCTGAGCGACAAGGGAAGTCTCTACTGGTGACCGCTAAGCGGACCTTCGTCCGGAAAAGGTACAATGGCGCTGCGAACCGGCCGGTACAACGTCGACATCGAGGAGTCCCCCATGAACCGGAACAGCGATTTCCCCTCAGACCGACCGGTGGTGCTGCGCGGCGGCACCGTCCTGACCATGGACGCCGAACGCTCCGTCCTCCACGACACGGACGTGCTAGTCGTCGACGACCACGTGTCCGCGGTGGGGGTGGACCTGGACGTGCCGCAGGGAACCGCGGAGATCGACGCGGCCGGAGGCATCGTCATGCCCGGCATGGTCGACACCCACCGCCACATGTGGCAGACCGCCATGCGCGGCTACGGGGCCGACTGGACCCTGACCCAGTACTTCGTCTGGAACTACCTCGCGCACGGCAAGCACTTCCGTCCCGAGGACATCCACGCCGGCAACACCCTCGCCGCCCTCGAGGCGCTGGAGGCCGGGGTGACCACGGTCGTGGACTGGTCGCACGGGCTCCAGACCACGGAACACGCCGAAGCCGCCGTCGAGGCGCTGGGATCGGTCCCCGGTCGGCACGTGCTCGCCTACGGCAACATCCACCAGGCGCCCGCGGAGTGGACCGCCGCGCCCGAGTTCCGTGCCTTCGTCGAACGCCACCGCGACGACCACATGCTGGACCTGCAGATCGCCTTCGACGTCACCGGCGACCCGGACTTCCCTGAGAAGCCCGCCTTCGAAGCGGCCCGCGAGCTCGGGCTCCCCGTGACCACCCACGCGGGGGTGTGGGGCGCCACCGGCGACAACAGCATCAAGCTCATGCACGAGAACGGCTTCATGGGTCCGGAGACCGTCTACGTGCACGCCGCCTCCCTTTCGGAGGACTCCTACCAGCGCATCGCCGCGACCGGAGGTTCGGTCTCGGTGTCCACGGAGAGCGAGCAGAGTGCCGGACAGGGCTACCCGCCCACCTGGGTACTCCGCAAACACGGGATCCCGGTTTCGCTGTCGATGGACACGAGCGTGTGGTGGAGCGGCGACCTGTTCAGCGCCATGCGCGCGACCCTGAGCGCCGACCGCTCCCGTGAACACCTGGAGGCGCACCTGGCCGGGAACACCGTCACCCACTCGGCGCTGCGCGCGGCACAGGTCGTGGAGTGGGCCACCCTCGGCGGCGCGTCCGCTCTGGGCCGCGACGACCTGGGCCGCGTCACGCCCGGGGCCAAGGCCGACCTCGTACTGATCCGCAACGACGCCTCGCCGGTGTCGTTCCCGATCCTGCACCCCTACGGCCACGTGGTCTTCCAGGCCCAGCGGGGCGACGTGCACACGGTTCTGGTGAACGGCCGGGTGGTCAAGCACGAACACCGGCTCGTGGACACCGACCTGGCCTCGGTGCGGCGGAACGTGGACGCCACGATCGAGCACCTGCGCTCGACCATCGGCGACGAGGAGTGGGAGGCGGGCATGAACCCGGACATCCCCGAATCCAAGGTGATGGACAACCCCTACACCTACACCTACACCGAGTACCGCGACGCGAGTACCCATGGCGGGTGAGGGGTGCGCGCCCCGCCGGGATGGCTGTCCACCGGATGGTCCCTCGGTATGCTGGCGCTTCCCCGACACCGAACGGAGAGACCATGCCGCGCGAGGGCGCCGGTCCCGACTTCATCGAGGCCCTGGCACGGGGCTTGGACGTGATCCGGGCCTTCCAACCGCACCGGCCGACGATGACACTGGCCGAGGTCGCCAAAGAGGCCGACCTGGCCCGGCCCACCGCACGACGGGTCCTCATCACCCTGCGGGAGTTGGGGTACGTGCGCTCCGGCAACGCGGGCTTCACACTCACACCCCGCGTGCTGGAGCTGGGTATGGCCTACGTGCGCTCGACCGGCCTGTGGGAGATCGCCCGACCGCACTTGGAAGGGCTCTCCGAACGCACCGGGGAGTCGTGTTCCATCGCGCAACTGGACGGTCCGGACATCGTCTACGTGGCCCGGGTGGCGGTGCCCAAGATCGTCACCCTGGCCGTGCAGATCGGAACGCGCTTCCCCGCTCTGCAGACCTCCCTGGGCAAGGTGCTGCTGTCCGCCATGACACCGGACGAGGTCGAGCGGGTCCTGTCCGAACCCACCCGTTCGGGGCTGGTTCCCCGGTGGCAGCCCGATCCGGAGGAGCGCTGCGCCGCGCTGCGCGAAGTCGGCGCCCGGGGGTGGGCGCTCACCGACGAGGATCTGGCCTTGGGGATCCGGTCCGTGGCGGCGCCGCTGCGGGACGGCCAGGGCAGGGTGTTCGCCGCGGTCAACGTCAACACCCACGCCGCCGAGACGTCCCTGGAACACCTCACCCAGCACCACCTGCCGTTGCTCCTGGCCACGGCGGGAGAGATCAGCTCCGACGTAGCCCGGGTGGAGTCCGTGCCGCAAGTGACGCGGACCCCCTGAGCCCGTCGGGCGAAGGAGGCAGGCTGTGATCGCCGCGAGCATCGACACCCCCGGGCACTCCCCCGCCGTGCGGGAACGCTCCGACCCGGAGCCCGCTGCCGGGCAGGCCGTTGTGCGGGTACTGGCCGCCCCGGTGACCCCCTTGGACCTGCTGTGCGCGGGCGGGCGCTCCTACTTCGGGGTACCCGCCACCCCCTACGTACCGGGGGTGCAGGGTGTGGGGTTCTGGAACGGGCGGCCCGTGTGGTTCCCCACCCCGGCCGGGATGGCGCCGGGCGACGGGAGCATGGCCGACCTCGCCCTGGTACCCGAGGAGCACCTGGTGGCTCTGCCCGAGGGTGTCGACCCCGTGGCCTTAGCGGCGCTGGGCCTGTCCGCGGTGGCGGCCCACATGGCGCTGACCTGGCGCGGGGGCCTGGAGCGCGGGGAGGACGTGCTGGTCCTCGGTGCCAGCGGGGTCGTAGGGCTGGCCGCGGTCCAGCTGGCGCGCACCCTCGGCGCGGGCCGGGTGGTCGCGGCGGCGCGGTCCCGGGGCGGCCGTGAGCGGGCTGCCCAGGCGGGCGCGGACGCCGTGGCGGCGCTGGACTCCGACGACGCGGAGACCCTCACCGAGCGGCTCTCCGAGGCCGCTGGGGGCTCCGTGGACCTGGTCGTGGACCCGCTCTTCGGCGCCCCGGCCGCGGCCGCGATCCGTGTCCTGCGTCCCGGCGGGCGCCTGGTGCACCTGGGTTCGGCCGCCGGCGAGCAGGCACCCCTGGACTCGGGCACCCTGCGCAGCCGGTCCCTGTGCTTGCTTGGCTACACGAACAACGCACTCACCCCGGACCAGCGCGCGGACTCGGTGGCGACCGTGGCGCGCGAGTCCGCCGCCGGGCGTCTGAGCGTGCCCCACGAGCGCATCCCGCTGGCCGAGGCGGCACAGGGATGGGACCGCCAGGCGCGGGGGGCGGCGACCGGACGGGTGGTTCTGGTCCCCGGCGGCTGAGGTTCCCGCCCACCGGAACCGGGGCGGCTCCGGTGGGCGGGTTTCGGTACCGGGGCCCGGTTCCCGTAGGCTGACCTGCCGAACCTGGACGATCCAGGCGAAGCAACCTTAGAGAACTACACCGTGCAGCGCCGAACCGATGTGTGGGCCACCTTCTCCACCAACCGCAGCGTGCTGGCCGTCGTGCGCAGTGTCCCCGCGGCGGGCAGGCTCTTGGACGTGACCGCGCTCCTGGCCGACAACCGGGTCGGGGTCACCTTCACCGTCACCCCCGGTTCGGCCTCCGAGGCCGGTGTCACGCCGATGCTCCGGGCCGCGGGTATCGACCCGGTCCCATGGGAGAAGGCCGTGGCCGAGTCGGACAGCTTCGACCTGGCCCTGGCCGCCAGCACCAAGGGCGACCTCCACCGGCTCGACGCCCCCGTGGTCCTCATGCCGCACGGCGCCGGACACAACCGCAGGGTGGGCGGCCGACCGGGGTCGCTGGCGAAAGCCTCGGGGTTGGACCCCGCCGAACTCCTGCATGAGGGGCAGCTGAT
The DNA here is from genome assembly GCF_054777395.1 of Nocardiopsis oceani. NCBI lineage: Bacteria > Bacillati > Actinomycetota > Actinomycetes > Streptosporangiales > Nocardiopsidaceae > Nocardiopsis > Nocardiopsis oceani. Next base: position 36,710 of record NZ_BAAHAR010000046.1, on the reverse strand, counting down.
CGCCGACCGGTTCGTCCTGTCCCACAGCGAGCAGGCGGACCGGCTCCACGACACGTGCCCCGAAACCAAGGGGCGGAGCGTGGTGGTCGGGGACCCGGCTTTCGACCGGATGGTCGCTGCCCTGGGGCGCCGTGAACGCTACCGTGAAGCACTCAACGTGCGAGGCCGCCGCTTGGTCGTGGTCTCGTCCACCTGGAACCGGGACTCCTTGTTGGGCTCCCAGCACGAGGTCGTGCAGACGCTCCTCGCCGAGCTTCCGCAGGACGAGTACCGCGTGGCCGTGGTCGCCCATCCCAACGTCTGGAACCACCACAGCAGGGCCCAGCTGGAGCTGTGGTTCAACGAGGAGATCGAGGCCGGGTTGGTGCTCGTCCCACCGGCCGAGGGGTGGCGGGCCGCGCTCGTCGCCGCCGACGTCGTGCTCGGGGACGTCGGGTCGGTGACCTACTACGCCGCGTCCCTAGGGCGCCCCGTTCTCCTCGCCGCCTTCGCGACCGCGGACCTGGACCCCCGTTCACCTCTGTTGGAGTTCGGTTCGGCGCTGCCGAAACTGGAACCCGGCCGCATCGCCGAACAGGTGGACCGGGTGGCGCGCATGCCCGTGGCCCCCGTCGCCGACCTGCTCATCGAACACCGAAACGAGTCCGCGGCCCGCCTGCGCACCCTGCTGTACACACTGCTGGAACTCACCGAACCGCCACAGGCCGCCCACTACCGACCCTTGCCGGACCTACCAGAACACCCCGAGGACGTGACCGCCTGGCGGGTGGCGTTCGACCCCCCGGAGGACCTCGGCCCCGACGGGCAGGGAGCGGCGGCACGGCTGCGCCGGTTCCCCGCCGGTGCGCCCGCGCCGCGCACACACAGCGCACCTGTGCGCCCCTTGGTCGTGGACGCCGAGGACGCCGTCATGCCCCGTTGGGGCTCGGCGGACGCATGGTCGTACCGGCGCCGCAGCACGGAGGAGGACGCGGGCGCTTGGTTGAAGGAGCGGGTCAGCACGTACCCGAAGACCCTCCTGGCGGTCGCCTCCCTCGACGAACGGTCGGCCCTGCTCATGCACCGTTCGGGCCTGGCCATGCGGGTGCACGACGAGAGCGGGTCGCCGGACCGCCTCGACGCCTCGGTCGTGGCGGCGGCCGCCATCGGCTGGGCGCGGCAATGCCTGCCATGGCGCAGATGGCACACAACGGTCCGGGTCCGCTTGGGTGACCGGACCCTGCTGCTGCGGGCCTCCCCCCCCGCCGGAATTCGGTTTCTTGGGAAGTTGAGGTGGGCTCTGACCAGGGCTCATCGGTACGGGTCGCGCGGATGGCACGGGTGGCACGGAACGTCCGGGCGACACGAACCGTTCAGCGCTTGCCTGGCACCTCCGCCAGCTCGGCGGCGATCTTCCGGACGTCCCCTTCGAGGTGGTAGTACTCGGCGACCTGGCCGGCCCAGACCAGCCACGCCCGCGCCTGGCCACCCTCTCCCCTCTCCCGTGCGATCCGAGCGAGGAGTCGCGCGGCCTGGACCTGCTTGACCGGTTCGGCGAACTCGTCGAAGACCATCATGGCCCCGTCGGCCGCGGCCTCGGCCTGGTCGCAGCGGCCCCGGTCGATCAGGACCCGCGCCAGGGAGAGCCGTACCTTGGCGAGCAGCAGCCTCCAGTCGTCGATCAGCCAGCGCCGATCGCTCCGGTCCGGCACGCGGGAGAGCTCGGACAGCCGGTTCTCGGCCAACCGCTCGGCCTCCCGGAGTTCGGCCTCCGCGGTGGCGAGGTCGCCGCGGTCACGGGCGCCGTTGCCGAGCTGGTACGTCTGCAAGGCGTCGCCGCGCGGGCGGCCCAGCCGTCGGTGGATGTCCCGGGAACGGGTCAAGAGCTCTCCGGAGGTGGCCTGAGAGCTCCCCCGCAGGTCGGGAAAACGTTCCCGGAGCAGTCCTTCGGTCTCCAGGACCACCGCGCGGTCCAGCTCGGTCCCCTCTGCGGCCTCGGCGGCCTCCGCCACCAGCGCGGCGGCCCGCTCCGCCGAGCCCAGCTCAGTGAGGATGCGGGCGAGGTAGACGGCGCAGCGCACAACGGCGCTCCGGTGGTCGGCCTGCCGGGCCACTTTGAGAGCGAACTCGTAGATCCGGGTACCGATCTCCAGGCGGCGCCTGCCGTGGCAGACCGGCCACACTGCGTCGGCCAGGACGAGGACCGCCACGGGGTTGCCGATCTCGTATGCCATCCGCATCAGCTCGGGCACGTGTGCCAGGTACTGGTCCTGCCAGTCGGCGGCCTCGCGCCGCGTGGTGAACGGCGGGCGGTAGTCGGCGGGTGCTGTGGTGAGTTCGGCGGTGTTCAGGTCGGTGGTCAGGCGGTGGCGTTCGCCGAGGCCGACCCGGTCTGCCAGGTGGTGGGTGACGGTGAAGAAGCGCAGGACGGCTGCCGCGCCGAACCGCCACCGTTCCGCGGTGCCCTCGCGGACCCGGCTCCGGACGAGCTCGACCATCCCCCTGCCGTTGCCGGTCGCCGGGTGCAGCAGGCTGGCATCGGCGAGTCGGGCGATGACCTCCGGGGCCCTGTCTCCCAGTGCCGAGCGCCCCAGTTCGTCGGGGATGGATCGGCCCGGACACACCGAGAAGAACTCGAGGAGGCGCAGGCCGTCGGAGCCCAGGCCGGACAGTGCCACGTCGATGACGGCCTCCGCCCCCGACAGCGGAGGGACCGACGAGCGCTGGCGGGACCGTACGGCCGCCACCAGTTCGGTCACGCTGAGGTCCTGGGCGTTCACGTGCCCGGCGGCCATGCGGATGGTCGAGGGGAGGCCACCGCACAGCCGGACGAGCTGTGTGGCGCTGGCGTACTCGCGGCGGTCGGACAGGCGCTGGTCGACCGCGTGGAACGAGCGGAACAGCCGGAGCGAGTCCTCGTCGGCCAGGGCCCGCAGGGTGAGGGCCTCAGCGCCCTGGGCGATGGCGTCTCCGGCTCCGCCGAAGCCCTGCGCACAGGCGGCCAGGACCAGGTGCGGCCCCGAGCCCAGGGGGAATTGGTCGAGTTCGCTGTCGCTGGCCACGTCGTCCAGGAGCAGGAGGAGGCTCTTCCCGGCGGTGACACCGCGCAGCCGACCCGTCAGGGCACGCACGTCGGACTCCTGGTCGGCGTCGCGCACGTGCAGGTCGTACAGCAGGCCGCGCAGGACACCGGCGACGTCGAGGTTGCCCTCGCGGTCGCGCCACTGAGTGAGGTCCCGGTGCAGTACCCCGTCGGCGAAGTACCCGGAGATCCGGTCGGCCGCCTCGGCGAGGGTGGCGCTCTTGCCGATGTCGGCTTGGCCCAGGAGCAGGGCGACACATCCGCGGCGGTCCCGCGCCACGTCCCCGGCCAGGGATTCCAACCGGACCAGGTCCTCGGCGCGGTTGGTGAACCTCCGGTCGGCCTTGGGTGCCTGGCGCGGAGGTGGCGGAGGCTTGGGCGCACCGATGTGTACGTCGCCGAAGCTCCGCCCCTGCAATGCCGTGCCGGAGTTGTCCGTCAACTCGTTCCGCTGGGGGTCGGACACCGCTGGCCTCCTGGGGGTGTACGCGCGAACGCGCCGCGTGGTCATGGCCTCCCCAGATCCTAGAGCCCCGGCACCACAGGGGAATCGGCACACCCGGCGCTGACCGGTTCCGGCCCCGAGTGCGGTTCGACCGGTGCGGCATTGCCTCTTCCGGGGGTGGCCTTCGCGGCTGCCCGCGCCGGTCTCCGGCGGTCAGGTGGCCGCCCGGCCTTCGGGGTGGTCCGGGTTCTGGGCGAGTTGGCGCAGGAGCGGGCCGTACTCGGGGTGGTTCAGAGCGGAGGCGAACTGGGCGACCAGATAGTCGGCCGGATTGCCGGTGTCGTACCACCGGCCCTGGATGACCTGACCGTAGACGGGGTGGGCGGCGGCGCGGGCGTTGATGGCGTCGGTCAGGTAGATCTCGCCGGTGCGGTGGGTGTACCAGCGCTCGGTCTGGGTGCGGAGCTCGTCGACGATGTCGGGGGTGACCACGTAGCCGCCGATCGCGGCGTAGGCGGACGGAGCGTCCGCCGGCTTGGGCTTCTCCACCAGGCCGGTGATCCGCAGGAGGCCGTCGGCCAGGTCTTCGGCGACCTGGGGCACCCCGTAGCGGCGGGAGTCGGCCGGGTCCATGGGCATGAGGGCGAGCACGGGGTGACCGGTGCGCTGGTAGGCGCTGATGAGCTGCTGGGCGCGGGGGACCTCGGCGACGAAGACGTCGTCCGGCCAGAGCACGAGCATCGGTTCGTCGCGCACGCCGCGGGCGGCGTTGAGGACCGGTGTTCCGTTCCCGTAGGGGCCGTGCTGGTCCAGATAGGTGATGTGGCCGCGGCGGGCCAGCTCACCGACTTCGGCCACGGCGTCGGCGTAGTCGTGCTTGCCGTCGGCCCGCAGGCGTTCGACCAGGGCGGGGTCGGGGCGGAAGTGGTCCTGGATGAGGGACTTGCCGCCGGAGACGACGATCGTGATGTCGGTGATCCCGGAGGCCACGAGTTCGCGGACGGTGTGTTCGATGACGGGCTTGTCGCCGACGGGGAGCATCTCCTTGGGGGTGGCCTTGGTGAGCGGCAGGAGCCGCGAGCCCATCCCCGCGGCGGGGATCACCGCGCGCCGGATCGTCGTGGTCATGTGTCTCCCCTGTTGGCAGCGCCTTGAGTGTCGGAGACCGACACTATCGGCGCAGTGGTCGGCACGGGCGGTAATGCGGTGGAGAGTCGCCATCCGGGGTTCACCTGTCTTGGGCGGGGATGCCCGGGCGTTCAGCGGGAGGAATCCCGCCAGTCCAGATCGGTACCGGCCCTGGCTCCCAGCACACCGGCCTAGTCGTGTTCACCGCCCAAGCCGGTGAGCGCCGGGGCCGGCGCGGCCTCCTGCTGGACCACCGCGGCACCCAGATCACGAAGAAACTCGGCATGCGTTCGGACTACCGGAGGCAACGACGCAGTGCGAACTTGCGCTACCAAGCACCCCGGTTCAACAACCGCCACCCGGGCCCCGGCCTACAGGACGGTGACGTCCACCCTGCGGCCGTCGGGGTCGGTGAGGGTGTGTTTGCCGCGCGCGAGCGGCGGGTTGGTCTCGGTGATGTCCAGGGCCAAGTTGAGGCGCAGGTCGCTGGCCCGGTGCTCCTCGGTCGCGGGCTGGATCTCGATGAGCGGCCCGAGGGGCAGCCGACAGGAGTAACGGGTGGGCCCGCCACCGAGCGGGGCATGCTCGGCGCCGAAGGCCAGACCGAGCGTGCTGTAGAACTCGCGGCACTCGTCGGCCCTGGTGGAGTACAGGACGAGGGCGTCGAGGCAGGCGTGCGTGTCGAAGATCGATTCCTGCATGGCCGTCCCTACTGCTCGAAGGGTGGAGATGGAGGGCGGGGTCGGCCGACCCTCCCCAGCCCAGTGTGAACAGCGGCTTCCGCGGCGGCAAGCGGTGCTTTCCCGGCTGTGGACAACCCGCCGCCCCATCGTTCCCGGTGTGCGGGGACACTGGAAACGATGGGGCGTCCGGAGCCGGGGTGCGCGACGGCACGCCCGGTGTCAGGCGCGGTCGGAACCGTCGGAGACGATCTCCGGAAGCTCCGTCAGGGGCGCCCGCTCCGGGGCGTCCTCACCCGTGAGCACGGCGTGCGCCGCCACCGCCACGGCTTCGATGGTGTCCACCCCGTGCTGCATGCCCGGGTTGTCGTCGGTGAGCACGACCAGGTCGTAGTCGCCGATGGGCGTGTCCTGGAACCCGCCCACGCTGTTGACCCGCCAGACATCCGTGTCCGGGTAGGGCAGCCAGCCGTTCTTGAGGTACACCCCAGCTTCGTCGGGCGCCCCCACCGGCACGCCCCACCGCTGCTCCTCGATGACGTCGCCCATGAGCCCGCGCGCGTACTCGCGCTGGTCCGCGCCGAGCACGTCATTCTCCGTGCGCAGCACCTCCAGCAGGCTGAGCTGGTCCGCGGTGTTGATCTTCATCAGCCCCACGGAGCCGTCGGGGTGCAGGATCGTGTCGTCCATGCCCACCAGATCCAGGAAGCCCTGAATGCGTTCGGCACCCAGCTGGTTGCGGAGTTCCACAGTGGAGTCGTTCCCGGACACGGTGATCATGTCCGTGGCAAGCTCGTCCTCCCGTTCGGTGAGTTCGCGGTCCTCGTCCATGGCGGTGCGCAGGAGCGCGCCGAGGATGACGACCTTGCCGACGCTCGCGGCGTCGAACTCGGCGGCGGGGTCGAGCCCGCAGACGAGGTCGCCGTCGTGGGCGGAGACCCCCACGGCGACCCGGCCGTCGCGCTGGTCGGCCTGTTCCTGGATCTCTTCACCCAGGCGTTCCGCGAGCTCGGGGTGGGCCTCCGACGTGCAGACCGCGTCCTGCTGTTCGTCGGCGTAGGCATCTGGAGTGGCGCTGGCGACCGCTGGGGCGGCGGCGAGTCCAAGGGCGAAGGTGAGGGCGGCGGGGAGGGTCCCGGAGCGGGTTCGGCTGCAGGGCATGCGCGGTGTCTCTCCTCACGGATCGAGCCGCTGTGCAGACACCGGCCTCGACCAGCGAACGCACAGCGTGACCTGATGATGACTCTTCGATCATCGCTGTCCGTCCGCCGCCGTACACCGACGACGCTCCGCGCATGTCCGATCCACCGCACCGCGCCCCGCCCCACTCATCGCCCAACCCGGGCCGTACGAGGTTTTCGGGGCGCACGGGGGTTCCGAGGCGGCCCGGACCCGGGTCAATCGGGCGGGTGGTGGAACTCGTTGACACCCATGGCCGCACCCCGCGCGTCCTGGAAGGCGCCGTAGCGCATGCCTCCCATATCGGCGAGCGGCGTGACGACGGTACCGCCGAGCTGGGCCGCCCGGTTGAGGACCGATTCGGCGTCGGACACGGTGAACTCCACGCCCCACTGCGGCACAGTGTCCGCGAGGGCCTCGTACGGGACCGCCGACAGCCAGCCGACCGCGTCCGTGAAACCTTCGGGGGCGCCCGCCTCCGTGTGTGCGTCGCGGGTTCCCGGGTTCCGCCCTTCAAGGAACTCGCCGTACTCGGGCAGGCGGAACATCGTCGCCTCAGCGGACCCTCCCCCGAGCCGCACGTTCTGGGTCTGCCAGCCGAAGACCGTGCCGTAGAAGGTCGCGGCGGCCTCGGGGTCAGAGGTGACCAGGGTGCTGAAGTTCCACGTCCCGGGCTCGTTCACCAAGTGGGCACCGCCGCTGCCGCGCGGCTCCCAGAGCCCGAACCTGGCCCCCGCGGAGTCGGCGCAGAGGGCCACCCGGGCGACGCCCTTGATGTCGGTGGGTCCGCTCAGCACGTTCCCGCCGGCGGAATCCACGCGCTCGGCCGCGTCGTCGGCGCTGTCGACCCGCACATAGGTGGTCCAGACAGGGGCCGCGGGTTCGGCGATCAGCGAGCCGACTCCGGCTACGTCGCCCTCCCTGTCCCGCAGTCGCGCCACGAAGTGGCGGTTCCGGGCACCCTCCGGGGTACGGTCCTCGAAGTGCCACCCGAGCACCTCACCGAAGAACGCGATCACGTGCTCGGGGTGCGGTTCGGAGAGCTCGACCCAGCAGGGTACGCCCTCCGGGTACCGGGCCTGTTCCGGACTGGCCATGCTGCCCCCTCGCTTAGAGACTCACTGCTCTCCAGCCCTTCCCGTCATGTCGGGACTCGAACCGGTCACGGCTCGGCCGGGAAAGGAGTCAGGGGTCCGGCGCGTGGCGGACCGGGCCTGATGTGGACCGGGCAGGGCGAAAAACGCGGTGCGGGCAGCCAGAGGCGGACGGCGCGACTCGGGCACCGCCAAGAAAGGGCCGGAGTGAAGGTGGCGAGGGCAGGGCCGTCGTCTGCCCGCGGTCAGGCCGGGCGTACGACCGTGTCGGCGCGCAACAGGGCCTTGTCCCGCTTCTTGCGTTCGGAACGGACTTCCGCCAGGGCCTTCTCCAGCCCTTCCTCGGGTTTCTCCGAGTCCTTGGCGAGGTAGCTCTTCCTCGGTTTGGTCAGTTTGATCTTCCCCATGGCACCCATTTCGATTCTCCGGGATCGGGATCCCGCCGTGCCGCTTCCGCCAACAATATACCCAGGGCCGCGGCGAACAATGCGATGGTCGACCCGTGCCGGTGGTCCAGGCTCCCCGGAACGGGGGCGTCGATGGTCACCATTCCGAAGGCGTGCTCGGTAGACCGGATCGGCGCGGAGATGAAGGTCCGGTAGCTGGTTCCCGTACCGGCCCAGTAGGGGCTGCGGGATCCGTTGTCGCCCAGGTCCTCCATGATGTAGAAGCGTTCGGGCAGTTCGTCGATGATTCTGAACGCGCTGTCCCCCCGCTGTGTTCCGCGTTCGAAGTCGCCTGGCCGGTCCGAGCGCCCCGCGGGGAAACGGGGCGTCATCTTCTTCCCGTCGGGCGTGATGACGAACACGACCGCCCGTACATCGGGCACGTCGCTGAAGGCGGAGCGCAGATCACCCGCCACCCGCATAGCGGCCCCCTGCGCGACCTCGTTGCGTTTGTCCCGCGGTTGGAAGGTCGTGGTGGCGGCGAGCTCCAGGAGTGGGGCGAGGGCCTCCTCGAGGACCTTCTCCCGGGCCGAGGTGAGGGCTTCGTTGTTCTCGCTCCTGCGCTCCCAGTACAGGTCCAGGGCGGGGATCGTCACTCCGAGCAGGATGGGCGGGACACCCCACCAGACGCTCATGCCGGCCAGGACGCCGCCGAAGGCGACCAGCAGCCCTGAGGTGAGGAGGGCCAGGGGCTTATAGCGGTGGGCGACGTAACCCAGCCACGACACTGTGGCCAGTAGGGGGTTGACTGGCTTCTTCACAGCGCCAACTGTAGTGCGGCCGTCCCCCAGAGTCACCCGTGGCCCGGCCTTTGCGGAACTCGGCCGCCCCGGCGCCCCTGAGGCACCTCGGCGGAACCCCGGCGCCCGTCCGGGCGCCCACCGCGCTCCCGCGCGGCCCGGGGCCGGCCGAAGCCGTCCCCGGGCCACCGGGTCCGGGAATCAGGAGGTCACGGCGACCTGCCCCCGGTCCTTGCGTACCGGACCGGCCTTGCCCGGTCGGATGTCGTCGGCGAAGATCTCGGTGGGCAGGTAGAGCGCGCAGCAGGCGTTCGGGATGTCCACCACCCCGCCGATCCGCCCCTCGATCGGTGACGTGCCGAGGATGAGGTAGGCCTGCTCCCCCGTGTAACCCCACTTCTTGAGGTACTCGATGGCGTTGAGGCAGGCGTTGCGGTAGGCCTCGGTGGCGTCCATGTACAGGTTGGTGTTGTCGCGGTGGTCGACGGAGATCCCGATGAAGGTGAGGAACTCCGAGTACTGCGGGGCGACCCGGCCGGGCTGGAAGACGGGGTTGCGATGCACCCCGTAGGTCTCCATGCCGTTCTTGATCACGTCCACGCGCAGGTCGATGAAGCCGCCCATCTCGATCGCACCGCAGAAGTTGATCTCGCCGTCACCCTGGCTGAAGTGCAGGTCGCCGACGGAGAGCAGGGCTCCGGGAACGTGCACCGGGTAGAAGATGCGCGACCCCCTGGTGAAGTTCTTGATGTCGTGGTTGCCGCCGTTCTCCCGGGGCGGCACGGTCCGCGCGCCCGAGGCGGCGATGCGGGACAGGAGGTCGCCGTCGGCGTGGCCGGCCAGGGTCTGGTCCACCAGGGGCGGCAGTGCCAGCGGCGGCACCCGCTCCGGGTCGGTGTCGATGAGCGCCTTTTCGCGGCGGTTCCAGGTGTCGAGCAGTTCGTGGGAGGGTGCCACACCCATCAGGCCGGGGTGGGTGATGCCCGTGTACTCCACACCGGGCACGTGGCGGGAGGTGGCCGCCTGGCCGTGGAAGTCCCAGATGGCCTTGTAGGCGTCAGGGTAGTAGTCGGTGAGGAAGCCGCCGCCGTTGACCTTGGCGAAGATGCCGCTGTAACCCCACCCCTGGCCGCAGACGGGGCCCTTCTCCTGGGGAATGGGACCGAGGTCGAGGATGTCGACGATGAGCAGGTCTCCCGGTTCCACCCCCTCCACGCTGACGGGTCCGCTGAGCATGTGGCACCGGTTCAGGTCGACGTCGCGCACGTCGTTGGCGGAGTCGTTGTCACCGATCTGGCCGTCGGTCCACTCCCGGCACTCGATCCGGAACTCCTGGCCCGGCCGCACGCTGGCGGCCGCGGGGACCTCGGGGTGGAACCGGTTGTGTCCGGGGACGGCCTGCTGGGCCATGGGTTTCGAGGGGTCGTGGCTGAAGATGACGTCGGGCATGACGGACTCTCTTTCCGGGTGCGGGCCGCTCGGGCCCGGGTGCTTGGCGGGTGAAACAGGTCGGGCTGAACAAGTCAGGTAGGACGGGTCAGGCGGACCGGAGCAGGTCCGACCAGGTCAGGCGGGGCGCACGGGTTCGGCGGACACGGCCTCCTCGGGTTCGGCGCGGGCGGTGGCCAACCACAGCCCGGCGAGACTGACCGCCCCGACGCAGGCGAGCGCGACGGTGACGGCCGTGGTGGTGGGCCAGTAGCCGGTGGCAAGCAGTGCTCCGGGGATCGCGGCCGTCACGACACCGGTGACGATCGCGAACCCGCCGGTGAAGCGGGCCAGGTGGGTGAGCTCGGCGCCCAGCACGCAGAAGAAGAGGAACCAGAGCACGGCCCAGTACAGCCAGATCACCGTGAAGGGGCCGTCGCCTCGGATCAGGCCGGTGTAGGCCGCGACGGTGACTGCCGTGACGGCGACGAAGAGCGAGAACCAGCCCAGGCCGCGCTGGTCCCAGCCGGTGACGGCGTTGATGCCGACCCACAGGTAGGTGAACCCGAACAGGTAGATCGGGGCGGCGTCGGCGACGGCGAAGGTGTCGGGCGCCTGGACCAGCAGGACAGTTGGCACGACCACCTGGAGGGATCCGACGAAGAGGTTGAGGGGGGCTGCGGCCTTGGCTGAGATGACGCCCAGCAGGAGGAGGCCGTTGATGATCAGCACGGCTCCGACGTAGAAGAGTCCGGCGGCGCTCATCGTCGACCTCTCAGGCCCGCGGCAGGAGCGCGTGTCGGGGGTCGGCGAGCGGCGGCGGTGCCGGATCCGGCAACGGCCCCGTGGTGACCGGAGGTGTGTCCGCGCTCTGTTCGGCGGCGTCGCGCACCTGTGCGTGGGCACGGGGGACGGCGCGCACCATCGGTGCGGTGAAGGCCCTTCGGGCCCGGCTTCCGCAGGCGCAGTCGGTCTGTGCGGGTGCCTGCCCCATGGGCGCGGCCAGGTCGGTCTCGTGGCGGTCCGGACAGCGGTACAAGTAGGTGGCCATGATCACTCCTTTCATTTGAAAATAATTCAAATAGAAGCAAGTGGCAAGGGGCATGTGGTGATCTTCGGTGGCAGGCAGGCGCCGGAGGCCTCAGAGGCGGTCGAGGATCTCGAAGCCCAGCCCTTCGGCACGGGCCATGTACACGCGTTGGTGGACGTTGCCCGACCTGAGCTGCATGGCCCCGCGCGGCCCGTCGTAGCCGACGGAGTCACCGACCTTCGAGAGGAGTTCGGGGCGGGTGGTGCCCGCACGGTGCACGAGCGCGTCGAGCGCCATCAGCCCCTCGTAGCACGACTCCGCCATGTTGTTGAGCGGTGGCGCGTCTGGGCCGTGCATGCGCGTATAGGCGCCGGACAGGTCGAGCGCCGACTCGGTGGGCAGGGACCGGAAGTAGGCGGCGGCCACGTAGAGGCCCGCGGTGCTGTCGGCGCCACTGCCGAGCAGCATGTTCTCCTCCATCAGGGGCGTGAGGCGGCGGACGCGCTCTTGGAGGCCGTACGCGGCGAACAGCCGGTTGAAGGCCACGGCGTCTTGCCCGACCAGGAGCATGAGTACGGTGTCGGCGTCGCTGCCCCGGACCAGGTCCAGCGTCGGCCCGAAGTCCTCCGTGCCGAGCTCGACGAACGACTCCCCCACTACCCGCATCCCGAGTTCGTGCGCGTACGCGTGGATCGAGCGCGCGGTACTGCGCGGCCAGACGTAGTCGTCGCCGACGACGAAGAGGTCCCGCGCGCCCTGTTCGTCGCGCATCCAGCGCATGGCGGGAGCGATCTGGTCCGGGGGCGTCTCCCCGGAGCAGAAGACACCGGTGGAGTTCTCACCGCCCTCGTACAGGGACGTGTACACGTAGGGGACGTGGTCCCGCACCACGGGGACGAGGTGCTGGCGGACCTGCGAGATGTGCCAGCCCGTCACCGCGTGGATGTCCCCGGAACGCGTGAGCGCGCTCACCTGGGCCGCGACGTCCCGCACCGGTTGACCGCCGTCGATGACGACCGGGCGCAGACGCCTGCCCAGGAGGCCGCCGGCGGAGTTGATCTGCTCGAGGGCGGTCTCGGTGACGGCCTCGCAGGAGGGGCCGAAGATCCCGGCGGGTCCGCGCAGCGGGATGACCACGCCCACAGGAAAGTCGTCGGTACGCTGCCGTTCTCCGTGTTCGGGACAGTGACACAGCATGAGCGCTCCTTTCCTGGGTTGCCGCGTCCCCAAGCGCTACAGAGCGTTACCCCCGGTATCAGGTGTGCTAAATTTACGCCCAGATGAAATCTTCTCGGATGAAGATGTTTGCCAGACACCGTACGCGACACGAGATGTGGTGACCATGGGTGAGGCGATCTCCGGTGAGGGCCTCCAACCCTTGTTCCTCCGCAAGGTCGTCGCTCGGCTGGACGCCAGCGCCGCCGCGAGCGTGCGCGAGCAGGGACTGACCGTGGACCGGTGGCGCATGCTGGAACTCCTGGTGGCACGCGGCCCACTGCCCATGGCGGCGCTGTCCGAGGAGCTCAGCCTGACCGGCCCGACCGCTACCCGGGTCGCAGACCGCCTGGTCAGCGACGCCTTCGCCTACCGGAGTGTCGACCCCGCCGACCGCAGGCGCGTGGTCCTCAAAGCCTCCAAGCGCGGCCGCACCCTCCACGACCGGCTGTCCCCCTCCGTGGCGGAGGCACAGGAACACGCACTGCGCCTCCTCGCCGAAAGCGAGCACGAGGGGTTCGCCCGATTGCTGCACACCCTCAGCCCCGCACCCCTGACCGATCGGTCAACCTAGGCCTGGTCGCCCGGGCATAGGAGCGCGTGGTGACCACGAGGAGCGCCAGGACTCCGATCGCGAACAGCCCCTGGTACCACTGCCAGCCCGGGCCGATGCCGAGGAACCCGTCCGCGGCGACGATCAGCGCGCCAGCACCGATTCCGAGCAGGGCCGCACCCAGCAGGGCCAGCATCAGCGGCCGGGGCGCTCTGCGCCCCCATCCGGTGACCGTGGCCAGCATGAACAGCGCGGCGATCAGGCCGGTCACGACCGCGGCCCACTGCATGGCGGCCACGTCCAGGCTCTGGGCCGCGTACCGCGCGTAGTCACCGGCGGGAACCGCTGGACCGCCTGGGAAGCCGAGGCGGCCCTGCACCGCGTAGACGGCCTTTCCCACGGCGTAACCGAGCAGCAGCGCCGCCATCGTGTACGCGGGCCAGCGCACCTGACGGGACATCCCCTCCACCATGCTTCGCTCCCTGGGTTCGGGCCCGCCCCCGCGACGGTCGCAGGGGCGGGCCGCGTCGGCCTGCTCCGACCTTGTTCCAGGATGCGCGGGTCAGGGCTTCGCGGACCTCCCCCTGGGGAGGGACGGCTCTCCCTCCCCGGAGTGGACGCCGGGGGCCTGTCCCCTCCTGTGCGTCAGGTCGGCCAGAACAACGGCTGACCAGGTCCGACTCCGCGTCGGCCCTGGTCAGGAGCGCAGGATAGAGATCAGCAACTGGTGCTGCTGGTGACCGTGGTGTCCCCGTAGTAGGCGATCTCCAGACCGTTGAGCACCGCGCGGACCACGGTGCCGTCGACGATCTGCTCGTAGTGCAGGTGGGGCCCGGTCGAGCCACCGGTACTGCCGACGGTGCCGATGACGGTTCCGGTACTCACGGAGTCACCGACCGAGACCGACTGGGTCTGCGAGTGGGCGTAGAGGGTGGAGACCCCGCTGCCGTGGTCGATGACGATGTACCTGCCTTGACGTCCTCCTCGGGGGGGAACCCCGAGGATTCCTACAGCCTCGCGGCCATAGGCGCGGTGCGCCTCGCGGCGTCCGCTGGTTCCTGTTTCGCGGGCCGGTGCCCCACCCGAAAGGGTGGTGGTCTCACCCAGCCTCCGCAGGCGTTTCAACTCTCCGCTTCCCGCCCTCGGGCGAGTTTCCGTCCAGCGGCGAGCACGACCCGGGACGCGTTCACATCCCGATCGTGTTCGGTGTCGCACCCGGAACAGGTCCACGTGCGCACATGCAGTGGTTTGGGTCCGTCCACCACCCAGCAGACATGGCACGTCTGGGAGGAGGCCAGGAACCGGCCCACCCTGGCGAAGGTGCGCCCATACCTGGTCGCTTTGTACTCCAGCATGTGCACGAACGCCGACCACCCGGCGTCGTGCACGCTCTTAGCCTGCCGGGTGCGCCCGAGCCCCTTCACACACAGGTCCTCCACGTACACCGCTTGGTTCTCGCGAATGATGCGTGTGGACAACTGGTGGTGGAACTCGCGGCGCTCATCGGCGACCCTGGTGTGGCCGCGGGCGACCTGCACCCGTGCCTTGGCCCGGTTGGCCGATCCCTTCTGTTTGCGGGACAGGTTCCGCTGGGCCTTCTTCAGCTTCTTCTCGGCCCGGCGCAGGAACCGGGGGTTGTCGATCTTGGTGCCGTCCGACAGGACAGCGAAGTGGCCCAGCCCCAGATCGATGCCAACATCGTCTGTGGTTTCGGGCCAAGGTTTGTCGTCGGTCTCGACCACGAACGAGGCGAAGTACCGGCCTGCGGAGTCCTTGATGAGGGTCACCGTGGCGGGGGCCGAGGGCAGGGCGCGCGACCACTTCACCTTGATCTCGCCGATCTTGGGCAGGGCGAGTTTGCCCTGGTCGGTGATCTTCCACCGGGCGTTGGCGGTGAAGCGGACCGACTGGCGGTGGTCCTTGCGGGACTTGAACCGGGGCGCACCCATCCTGGGGCGCTTGCCCGCCAGGCCGTCGAAGAAGGTGCGGCAGGCCGCGTCCAGGTCACGCAAGGACTGCTGCAGGACTACGGTGCTGACCTCGCCCAGCCAGGCGCGTTCGGCGGTCTTCTTGGCCTCGGTGATCACTAGTTTGGACAGCTCGCCGCTCTTGGGGCAGGCCTGGCCCTGGGCG
The DNA here is from genome assembly GCF_054777395.1 of Nocardiopsis oceani. Classification (NCBI taxonomy): domain Bacteria; kingdom Bacillati; phylum Actinomycetota; class Actinomycetes; order Streptosporangiales; family Nocardiopsidaceae; genus Nocardiopsis; species Nocardiopsis oceani. The sequence goes on along the minus strand of NZ_BAAHAR010000046.1, from coordinate 21,578 downwards.
CGTGCGGTCTCGCGGGTGCGCAGGGCGTCGTTGTAGACCACGCGGGCGCACCCGAACGCGTGGGCCAGTGCGGTGCGCTGGCCGGCGTCCGGGTACACGCGGAAGGCATACCTGAGCTGCATGCCCGGCATCATCACACCCGCCTACGACAAAACCAGAACGCCCGCCCCTGCCGACAGACGAGCGGGTGGGAGCTCTGATTCGATTCACCCCCGGCCTGAAGGCCGGAGCACTCTCGAATAAGGCAGGTAGCTCTCGTCGCCCAAGTCCTCGACCGTGGTCACGGTCCCGGCGGCGCTGGAGCGCACGTTCTGGCCCTGCGCGTCCGAACGCTGGAAGTCGACGGCCAGCTGGGGATTGTGGTTGGTGCGGGTATTGGCGTTCCAGACCTGGCCGCAGTCGAAGGGGGTGCGCAGATTGACCGAAGCGGCCGACCGTTCGTCGGCGACCGCGCCGACCGGCGCCAGTACCGACAGGAGCAGGGCCGTGGCCAGGAGGATTCCGAGTTTCCTCAGGAGGGATGGGGGACGGGGAGGTCTCATGGGTGTCCTTTCCTCGCAAGAGCGGGGGCGCGAGAACTTCGCGGCCTGGATACCCGCAGAAGCCGCCCCGACTCGACCCCAGAGCCCCCTTTGCCCCTCCTTTCTCAGGCGTGGCGCTGTGCAGCTGAAATGCGCTCACATCAGAAGAAAAAGGAACGCGATTCCGCGGGAGACGCCATGCACCCCGCAGCGCGAGGCCGTCACCCAGCGCGGCTCCGAACCGACCGCAGGCCGAAACTTTTCGGAAGCCTGAACCGGACTAGGCCAGCTACTCTCATCGAAACCGACCTTTGTGTCACCCACTCGCGACCGGAAAGCGCGCTGAACTGCACAGCCCTTCACTTAATGGTGGTTAATTTTCCGGGAATCTTCCGGAAATTATTGACAACATGATGGGGACGCTCAACGATGGTCCTCCACGGCAACCCGCCTACCCCGCCGCGTCGCACGACACCGACCCACGGTGACCACCCCCCGGCCACCCGCGGGCTCCTGAGCGTGCCACGCCGCCTGGCCCCCACCAGGCCCCGCATGGAGGAGACAAGTCCATGGAACACACCCCCGCCCACTCCATCAGCCGCAGAACCCTCATCGGCGGCGCCAGCACGTTGGCGCTGGTCACGCCCATGCTGATGCTGCCCGGTACCGCCCACGCCCAGACCATCACCGAGAACGAGACCGGCACCCACGACGGCTTCTTCTACTCGTTCTGGACCGACGGCGGCGGCTCGGTCTCGATGACCCTGGGCTCCGGTGGCAGCTACAGCACCTCCTGGACCGACACCGGAAACTTCGTCTGCGGCAAGGGCTGGAGCACCGGCGGCCGCAGGAGCGTCAACTACTCCGGCAGCTTCAGCCCGTCCGGCAACGGCTACCTGTGCCTCTACGGATGGACGTCCGACCCGCTCGTGGAGTACTACGTCGTCGACAACTTCGGCACCTACCGTCCCGAAGGGGACGACATGGGCACGATGGAGAGCGACGGCGGTACGTACGACATGTACCGCACGATGCGCTACGACGCCCCGTCCGTCGAGGGTGAGGCGACCTTCCCCCAGTACTGGAGCGTCCGCCAGTCACCGCGCACGGGCGGCACCATCACCAGCGGCAACCACTTCGACGCGTGGACCGACGCCGGCTTGGAACTGGGCAGCTTCAGCCATTACATGATCCTCGCGACCGAGGGCTACGAAAGCAGCGGGAGCTCCGACCTGACCGTGAGCGGATAACTCCACCACGGCCGACGGCTCCCCTCCGGAGCATCTGACCCGGCACACAAAACACCTCGCCCGTGGCGCGGCGGCGCACAGCCGCCGCGCCACACGTGTGCGACAGCCCCGACCGATGATTCTCCCCGCCGCTCCGAGTCAGTCCGGGGAAACTGCCCACCCCTGTTTCAGGAGCCGACCATGACCAGGCAGCACGAGCCCCGTACCGCCACCGCTGGCCCCGGGCGGGGCCTCAACATCACCCTGTGGGTACTACAGGTCCTGCTCGCCGTGTTCTTCGCCGGTGCGAGCGCCCTGCCCAAACTGATCGCCCACCCGTCCGCGGAGCCGACCTTCGATGCGATCGGCTACGGGGACTGGTTCATGTACCTCATCGGCGCCCTGGAGCTGGCCGGTGCCATCGCCCTGCTGATCCCGCTGCTCTCCGGCTTCACCGCCCTCGCCTTCATCGCTCTGATGGTGGGCGCGTTCGTCTACGAGGTCACCGTTATCAGCGCCGGGGTCTGGTTCACCCCGGTCATCCTCATCGTCCTGTTCGCCTTCATCGCCTGGGGCCGCTGGGACCGGACCGTTACGCTCTTCAGCTGGTTGAGCGGGAGTAGTCGCTGATCCGGTGGATTCGTTCGCCTCCGAGGAGACCTGACCCCTTGTGGGGCGGGGATCGTCGTGTTTCCCCTGTGCGTGTCAACGCACCAGCCCGGTGAGGACACCGCGGATCATGCGCTCGAAGACGGCGTCGGGCTCGTCCTCCGGTTCCTGTGCCACTGCCACGGCTTCGGCCAAGTACGGGTGCCGACCGTCCGCGGCCGTCTTCGCGAGAAAGGCGGCGTGTGCGGCCTGCCGGTCGGTGGGTGAATTCCGTCGGCTGATCTCGGTCCGGGCGAACAGGGTCACCAGGCCGTTCAGCAGCCCGAAGGTCTCCAGCCGCGCCCGCTGCGACAGCGTCGTGGGGGCCATCGCCTGGAGCGCGTACTCGACGAGATCGGCACCCCTGGGGCCGATCCGGCCGGGTTCCGGGGGCAGGTCCAGCAGCCAGGGGTGGGCGAGGTGCACGGCCTTGGACCGCCGGGCGAAGCCGCTCAGGTCTGCTACCGGGTCACCGCTGAGCGGTACGGTCACGTCGATCTCCGCGGCGACGCTGTCCGCCATCAGGTCCAGGAGTTCGTCCCGGGTGGCGACGTAGCGGTAGAGGGAGGAGGGGCCCGTGCCGAGCCGCGACGCCACCTGGCGCATCGACACGGACGCCAGGCCGCCCTCGTCCGCCAGGGTGACGGCGACCTCCGTGATCTGGTCGCGGTCGCGTTCGGGCGCCGGCCCCCGCTCTCCTCGGCGGCGGCGTTCCCACACGGTCACCGGCTCGTCGGCCACAGAACCCTCCGTCACTGCCCTCCGGATACGCCACCCATCCTAATCCGGGAACAGTGGTCGCAGTATCGGTGGTCGGTACACCGGAGCGGTACTCCCGCATGGCAGCGGACAGTGACCCTCACGTGGCCTGCGGTTCGTCGAAGTAGTGCACCTCCTCGCGCACGAGGCTGCCGTCCCGCACGGTGAGGAGGCTGATCTTGGTGGTCGTGCCGCGCACACCGGTCGGCAGGTGGGTCTCGTCGAAGGTGAAGCGCAGGGCGAACTGGTTCTCGGCCAGGAACGGGCCCTCGATGTGCACGGCGTGGAACTCGTAGTCCGCCCCCAGCCTCTCGGCGTTGGCCAGGATGTCGTCGGTCCCGCGCACCTCGACGGGTGCGCCGCCGGTCTCGAGCGGTGCCACCCGCACCATCTCCGGCGCCATGAGGCGCAGGGCGTCCCCGATCTCCGCCTCGCCTTCGAAGGCTGCCTTGTAGCGGTAGGCGAGCTGCGCGGTCGTGAGGGGGCGGAAGTCGTCCACGTGGTTGTCCACCCATGCACGGAAGGTGCGCCCCGGGTTTCCGGTCACCTGCCGGACCCCCGGCCGGACCGGTTCGGGGGTCTCGACCAGGGTCTCCCAGTAGCGCAGTGCCACGTCGACGAAGGCCTCGTCCCCGATGGCAGCGAGGGTCTCCGCCCGGGCCTCCGCCACCGGCTGCTCCTCCCAGCGTACCGGGCGTCCGACCGCCTCCCCGATCACGCGCACCTGTTCGGCCTGGGTGAGGGCCTCGGGCCCGGTGAGATCGTAGGCGGCGCCGAGGTGTCCCCGCTCGGTCAGGACCCGCGCTGCCACCTCCCCGACGTCCCGTTCGTGGATCAGGGTGCGTCCGGCTCGGCCGTAGGGGGCCCGGACCACGCCGTCCAAGCGAATCTGGTCGGCCCACTGGAAGGCGTTGGCGGCGAGTCCGCCCACGCGCAGGAAGGTCCATTCCAGGCCGGAGGCCTGGATCAGTGCCTCGATCTGGCCCCACACGCCGTTCTCCTCGGGGGTGGCGTCGTCGGTGACCGAGAGGGAGGAGAAGTAGACGACGCGCCGCGCGTGCCGGGCGATGGCCTTCACGGCCTCGTCGGCGCCGTCGGCGGAGTACCAGGGCCAGAGGAGGAAGACGGTGTCCACGCCCTCGAGAGCGGGCTGGAGGGTTTCGGGTGCGGAGAGGTCACCGCCGAAGACCTCAACCCCGGCGGGTGCGTTCGCGGTCTCGGGGGTGCGGGTGAGGACGCGGACCCGGGCGCCGCTCGCGTGCAGCTCGGGGACGAGGTGGCGGCCGACGTTGCCGGTGGCTCCGGTGACCAGGATCGTGTCTTGCCGTGTCATGGTGTGCTCCGTCCGAGACGTGGTCGTCCGGCACCGGTGCTGTGTGCCGGGTGGCCCACCAGCATGTGACCTAAACATTAGTTGAGGTCAACTCTTTCAACGTGATCTAGCCAGGAATCCCGGCCCTTCAGGGCTCGGGAGGAATAGCTTCTCTGGATAGGGGTGACCCGTACCGAAGAACGGGTCTGCACTGTTGATCTCAGCCGGGGCGCTTCTGGTTCTCGATGTACTCCTTCACCACGGCGATTGGTGCGCCACCTGCCGACGCAGCGAAGTAGGAGGGGGACCAGAAGTGTCCGCCCCACAGGTACCGCTTGATGTGGTCGGCGTACTCCTTGCGCAGGTAGTGGGCGGAGACGCCCTTGAGCGAGCCGACCAGCGTCGACAGCTTGACCTGCGGCGGGTAATCGATGAGCAGGTGGACGTGATCGCGCTCGCCGTTGAACTCGCGCAGCTCCACGTTCGCCTTGGCGCACACCTGTCTCATGATCTCCTCGCAGCGGGTCAGGATCTCGTCGGTGAAGACTCCGCGCCGGGACTTCGGGACGAAGACAAGATGCGCATGGAGGGTGAAGACGACGCTACGACCCCTGCGAATATCAGGGTTTGGTTCCCATCGAGGTGACATGGACACGATGCTAAAGTGCTCGTATGAAGATCGTCGTGCAGGTTCGCTTGATGCCGACACCCGAGGTGGCGTCGGCTCTTGAGCGCACCCTGTACACGGCGAACGAGGCCGCGAACTGGTTGTCCGGACAAGCACATGAGCGAGGCGAGTTCTCCCGCAAGGCGTTGCAGGGCTTGGCCTACCGCGACCTGAAAGAGCGGGGCCTGTCGGCTCAGCCCGCGCTGCATGTGCTGCGCAAGGTCGCCGACGCGTACTCGACGCTCAAGGCGAACATCCGGGCCGGAAACCTCGGCAAGCCGGGCTCGAAGCGGCGTAGGAAGGTCGAGGCGAAACCGATCGCCTTCCGCCCGCACGCGGCCCAACCGTATGACGACCGGTGCCTCTCCTGGCAGGTGGACGAACAGACCGTCAGTATGTGGACCACATCCGGGCGCATCCGGGGCGTGCGGTTCTCCTGCTCCGAGCAGGCCCGCAAGATCCTCGCCGAGTACCGCAAGGGCGAGTCTGACCTCGTCCACCGTGACGGTATGTGGCTTCTGATTGCCACCTGCGAGGTTCCCGAAGCCGAGCCCTACGAGCCGGATGGCTTTATCGGCGTGGACCTTGGGATCGCGAACATCGCCACCACGTCCACCGGCTACCGGGCCGCCGGGCGCGGCCTGAACCGGCACCGCAAGCGGCAGCTCGACCTACGGGCCAAGCTCCAGAAGAAGCGGACCAAGAGCGCGAAGCGGCGCCTGAAAGCCCGCGCCCGCAAAGAGGCGCGGCACGCCGCGAACGTCAACCACATCGTCTCGAAGAAGATCGTGACCGAGGCAGAACGCACCTCGAAGGGTGTTGCCCTGGAAGACCTGGGCGGCATCCGGCAGAGGGTACGGCTGAAGAAGCCCCAACGGGTCACGCTCCACTCCTAGGCCTTCGCCCAGCTCGGCCGGTTCCTTGAGTACAAGGCCCGTCGCGCCGGCGTTCGGCTGGTGTACGTCGATCCGGCGTACACCAGCCAGGAATGCGCCCAGTGCCACCACATCGAGAAGGCCAACCGGGTCGACCAGGCCCGTTTTATCTGCCGGGGGTGCGGGGTCGTTGCCCACGCAGACCGGAACGCTTCCCAGGTGATCGCCCGCCGAGGCGAGAGCGTGAGGGACGCGGGGCGTGAGTCACGCGCCTCTGGCACCCCATAGCGGTGTGCCTGGACGGCGGAGCCAACCCAGCAGCCAGTTGGGCGTTACCTCCAAGCCTGGCCCTTTAGGGCTCGGGTGAAGTTGACCGATGAGCCTCCCGGATGACGGGGCTATGGCTTGCGGGCCACCGCGCACAGCTCGGCGATGTCGCGGACAGCGCCCACGTCCACGGGCTCCGGGCGCCAGCGGGTGCAGGCCACGATGCCCGGCTCGACCGGCTCCAGACCGTCGAAGAACGCCCGGATCTCCTCCGGGGCACGCAGGTTGTGGGGCAGCGGAGCATTCTCGTTGTACTGCCGGTGCGCTTCGACGGAGGACTCGTCGGTGTCGGTGCCGTCGGCCAGCACGAGATAACTGCCGGACGGCAGCGCGGCCATGAACTCGGTGACGATCCGGCGCGCGGACTCGTGGTCGGGCAGGTGCCCCAGGATCCCCATCAAGATCAGCGCCACCGGCCGACCGAAGTCCAGTGTCCGCCGGGCCTCCGCCAGCACCCGCTGAGGGTCGCGGAGGTCGGCGTCCACGTAGTCGGTCACGCCCTCAGAGGTACTGGTCAGCAGAGCGCGCGCGTGCGTGAGCACCAAGGGGTCGTTGTCCACGTACACCACGCGCGCGTCGGGCGCCACCCGCTGGGCCACCTCGTGCGTGTTGTCGGCGGTGGGCAGGCCCGTGCCGACGTCGAGGAACTGCCGGATGCCCGCCTCCCCCGCGAGGTGGGTGATGGCGCGCCCCAGGAAGGCCCGCTGGAGGCGGGCGATCTCGACGATGCCGGGGAAGACCTCTTTGACCTGGTCCCCCACCGCTCGGTCGGCCGGATAGTTGTCCTTGCCGCCAAGCCAGTAGTTCCACACCCGCGCGGAGTGGGGGACCTCGGTATCGATCTCGCGGTCGGCGGAGGGATTCGTGGGGGGCATCCAGTACTCCTTGTCAGCGCTGTCCGTACGCCCGCAAGCCTAGGCCCACGGGCTTCGAAGCTCCCGCACTGTCCACCAATGGGACTCGGACACCCCCAAATCCCACGATGTGACTGTTGACACACATCAGGGTGTCGATACACACTCAATATATTCAGAGTACATCGAGGCGTAGAGGCAGGACGGCATGGCGGGTGGTTCGAGGACCAAGGCGGACTACGCCTACCGGGTACTTCGACAGATGATCGTCACCGGGAAGGTTCCGGCTGGCCAGCCCATCGAGGAATCCGAGTTCGTCGCGATCATCGAGGTCGGGCGCACACCGATCCGGGAATCACTCAAGCGCCTCGCTCAGGAGCAGTTCATCCGCTGGCCCGCCCACCGGACGCCCTACGTCAGCAGCCTGTCCCTCGAAGACGTCCACAGGCTCTACGAATCCCGCATGGTCATGGAGGTACCGGCAGCGGTGCTGGCCGCCTCACGTGCCACACCCGATCAGCACCGGATGGTCAAGGAGCGCTTCGAGGAGTTGCAGCGCGCGACGGAAGAGGGCGACGTGTACGAAAGCATCGAAGCCGACCACGCCCTGCACATCGCCATCACCCGGGGATCCAACAACAAGTTCCTCACCGAGGCCGTCGACCGGCTCAACTGCAGTTCCCTGCGCCTCTGGTACGTCGCCCACGAGCGCAGCGGCCTGGCGACCGTCGCCCAGCACCACGAGGACCTGATCAACGCGCTCTACGCGGGCGACCCGGAGAGGACCGAGCAGGCCGTGCGCCACCACATCCGCACGTCCTACGAACGCCAGATCAGCCTCCACCTGGACGGACTCTCCACGCTCCCGACGAGCAGCAGCCAACTCTCGCGCGATCTGCCCTTCGACGGGTAGGGATCAAAGGAATCCATTCGTCATGCACAAGAAGCGAACGCCGTCCTTGCCGTACGCCTGCGCGGCGACGGCGAGCCTGTCAGTACTGATCCTCTCCTCGTGCGGAACGCAGGAGGAGGTCGAGGACTCCAGCACCAGCGGCCAGATCACCGTCCTGGGCTACTCGGGCGTTGTGGAGGACAACTACACCGAGGCCGTCATCGAGCCCTTCATGGAGGAGTACCCCGACATCGAGGTGGACTACGTGCCCGGCGCCTCGGCCGCGGAAATGCTCGGCACGCTGCGCAGCGAACAGTCCAACCCCACCAACGACGTCGCCATCTTCGACATCTCCATCGCCAACACCGCGAACAACGAGGGGGTCTTCGAGGAGCTCGACCCCGAGCTGGTCCCCAACATGGAGGACATCGGAGAGTCCGAATCGGAGATCGAGGGGAACTTCGGCCCGCCGGTCACCAACGACAACCTCGTGCTCATCTACAACCAGGAGGAGCTCGACCAGGAGCCGACCTCCTGGGACGAACTCTGGAACGAGGAGTACAGCGGCGACGTGGTCATCGAGGCGGCCCCGGACCTGCAGGGCATCGGCCTCATGGTGCTCCTCAGCGAACTCGAGGGCGCCGACTACCAGGAGACCATCGACCCCGGTATCTCCCGGCTGGCCGAACTCGCGCCAGCCGTGCAGTCGTGGACCCCGAGCCCGGACGCCTACACCATGGTCAACGACGGCACGGGGAGCATCGGCATCGGTTGGAACGCGCGCGGCCAGTACTTCTCCGAGGAGCCGGACTCGAACCTGGGCGTCGTCACGCCCGAAGAGGGCAGCCTCGCCCAGACCAACTCCATCAACCTGGTGAGTGAGTCGGACTCGCCCTTGGCGGCACAGACCTTCATCGACTACGCCCTGAGCCCCGAGGCACAGCAGTCGTTCAGCGAGGCCATGTACTACGCGCCGACCAACGAAGAGGTCCAGCTGTCCGAGGAAGTGGCGGAGCGTACGGCCGAGACACCCGAGCGCGTGGAGCGGGCGATCGAGGTGGACTGGAACTACATCGCCGAGCACAACGAAGAGTGGACCGAAGTGTGGCGCCGCGAAATCCTCGGAGGCTGAGATGGGTCCATCGACCAACGGTGACACCCGCGAACAGCGCGCGGACCACCTGCGCCTGGCAGACCTGACCAAGACCTACCCCGGGCAGTCGGTCCCCGCGGTCGACAACGTGTCCCTCTCCCTGGAGCAGGGCAAGCTGCTCGCCCTGCTCGGTCCCTCCGGATGCGGCAAGACCACCATGCTCCGGATGATCGCCGGGCTCATCCAGGCCACGAGCGGCCGGGTCGAGGTCAACGGCGCCGACGTCACCGAGGTGCCGGTCCACCGCCGGGGCATGGGCATGGTCTTTCAGTCCTACGCCCTGTTCCCGCACCTGGACGTCTCCCGCAACGTGGCCTTCGGGTTGGAGATGCGCAAGATTCCCAAACCGGAGCGCTTGGAGCGCGTGCGGAACGCCTTGGACATGGTGCAGCTCGGACACCTCGGCAACCGCCGGGTCAGGGAGCTCTCCGGCGGGCAGCAGCAGCGCGTCGCCCTCGCCCGTGCCCTGGTCGTCGAACCGGCGGCGCTACTGCTGGACGAGCCGCTGTCGAACCTGGACGCCAAGCTCCGGGACGCGATGCGCAGCGAGATCCGCTCGATCGTCCACCGGTTGGGCGTGACCACCGTGTTCGTCACGCACGACCAGGACGAGGCACTCTCGATGGCCGACGTGATCGCCGTGATGAGCGAGGGCAAGGTCGAGCAGGTGGGTTCGCCCGAGCAGATCTACGAGCGGCCCGCCAACCGCTTCGTCGCCGACTTCATCGGCCGGGCCAACCTGCTGACCGGAAAGATCACCGAGCGGGCCTCGCAGACCGCCACCGTGGACGTGCCCGGTGTGGGGTCCGTTCAGGCCACGCACCCCCGGGTGTCGGGACTCACGCCCGGTCAGAGCGTCACCGTGCTCGTACGCCCGCACCACGTGACCGCGACCTCCGAACCGGCCTCGGGAGAGGGCAGCCACCTGCGCGGACGGGTCACCGACCGCTCCTACCGGGGCGAGATCCTCTCCTACACCATCGCCGTCGGCGACCGGGAGATCACTGCCGAGTCCCTGACCGGGACCGGCGGGAGCACCTTCGCGACCGGCGCCGAGGTGGACGTCGTGTGGGACCCGCTCGACGCACTGATCCTCGGCGAGGCGGCCGACGACGCCTCCCTGGGCCTCGGAGCGGCCGTCAACCACTGACGCCCCCGGCCGGGGCGCCGGGCCCGCATTACCGGCGTGTCCGGATCAGCGTGTCCGGTACCGGAACAGCTCCCCGGACACAGTCCGGCCTGGGAACGCTCAGACCTCCGCACCCGCGAATCCTGCGCGAGAACCGTTCTCGGCGCAAGTGCCACACGAAAGGAACATGCACCGTGCCCATCGTCATCAATACCTCCGCCCCTAAGCTACCGACAGGTCTGGCGGAGGCCGTAGCAGACATCGATCCGCCCACGCTGGGCCACTTCCTGGAGGAGGGCTTCTGTGACTCCCGGATCTCCCGGCAAGCCGGCAGCGGGATGCTCGTGGGGCGCGCCGTCACCGTGCGCATCACCGCCACGGACTCGACGCTCGTGCACAAGGCGACCTCGCTGCTGGGTCCGGGAGACGTGATGGTGGTGGACACCGGCGGGGACGAGCTGCACGCGCCGGTCGGCGGGGTGGTGGGCAACGCCGTGAGCGCGTCGGGAGCGCACGGCGTGGTCGTCGACGGCGTCTGCACCGACCGCGAGGCGCTCGCCGAGACCAAGCTCAAGGTCTACGCGAAGGGCACCTCCGTGCTGACCACCAAACTGCACGGCATCAACGCGGGGGGCATCAACGTACCCGTCTCCTGCGGCGGCGTCGCCGTGCGCCCCGGTGACATCGTCATCGGCGACGACAACGGTCTCATCATCGCCGATCCGGAGCAGCTGCGGTCCGTGCTCGACGCCGCCAGGTCCTCGGACGCGAATGAGCCGGAACTCCTGCGCCGCATCCACGCCGGGGAGAAGCTCCCGGCCCTGTCCGCCGCGGACGCCCTGCTCGCCAAACTCGATATCACGACCTGAGGAGCCGGTCATGGCGCTCGCCGACACCATCGAGGATGTGCGCCCAAGGCGCGCCCGCCCGCGCGCCTCCGTGCCGTTGGTGCTGCTCCTGCCCGGACTGTTCGGTCTGGCGATCTCCTTCGTCATCCCGCTGCTGTGGGTGGCCCGCATGTCCCTGAACGAGGGCGGGGCGGCCGGGGCCATCGTCGAGACCGTCACCCTGGATACCTATGTCGCCGCGCTGACCGACAGCTTCACGTGGCAGGTCACGTTCAACACCCTGTACATGGGTGTCCTCGTCACCGTGCTGACCCTGGTCCTCGCCTATCCCGTGGCCCTGTTCCTGGTCAGGACACCGTCGAGGTTCCGCGGGCTGCTGCTGGCCCTGGCCGTCGCGCCCCTGCTGACCAGTCAGGTGGTCCGGACCTACGGGTGGATGGTGCTCCTGGGCAACGACGGGGTGGTGAACCAGTTCCTTCTGGGAACCGGCCTGACGAATACGCACCTGCAACTGTCGAACAACTTCACGGGTGTGGTGATCGCGCTGGTGGAGATCCTGATGCCCTACGCCATCCTGGTCATGGTCGCGGGCTTCGGCAGTATCTCCGTGGACCTGGAGCAGGCTGCCGGGTCTCTCGGAGCGAACCGCTGGCAGACCTTCTGGCGGATCACGTTCCCGCTGTCGCTGCCCGCGGTCCTCACCGCCGGGCTCCTGGTTTTCGTGCTGGCCATCAGCTCGTTCGTCACACCCTCGCTCATGGGCGGAGGACGGGTCTTCGTGCTGGCGACCGAGATCTACTCCCACGCCATGCAGACGCTCAACTGGCCGATGGCGGCGGCCATGTCCATGATCCTTCTGGCGGTGTTCTCGCTGCTGACCAGCATCTACCTTCGCGTAGTCCGGCGCTTCGAGCACTGAGGGAGCAGGTGAAGACACATGTCGGATACCGCGATCACACCCGATCGCCCCAGAGAACGAGCCGTCCCACCGAGGCCCCGGCGGGTTCCCCTGTGGATCCCCCGCACCGTGTGGCGAGCGGTCATCTTCCTGCTGTACCTGTTCCTCCTCGCGCCGGTGATCGTCGTCTTCGTCATCTCCTTCGACACCCAGACCTATCTCGGGTTCCCACCGGAGGGGTTCACGCTCGAGTGGTACGCGGCGCTGGCGGACAACCAGAACTTCATGCGGGGGCTGCAGGTCAGCCTCATCGTGGGCGCTTGCACCGCGCTGGTCGCGACCCTGATCGGGGTACCCGCGTCACTCGCGCTGGCGCGCCACCGGTTCCGCGGGAACAACCTGGTCTCCGGCCTCTTCCTGGCACCACTCCTGGTTCCGACGGTCGTCCTGGGCCTGGCGCTCCTCCTCGCGCTGACGCCGTTCGGCCTCACCGGGAGCTATCCGGGGCTGGTGATCGCCCACCTAGCCATCACGATCCCCTACGTCATCCGGACCACGATGATCGCGCTCTCCTCAGCGGACATGTCGTGTGAGGAGGCGGCCAGGGTCCTGGGAGCGGACTCGTGGACGACCTTCCGCAGGATCACGCTCCCCTTGGCCGCGCCGGGGATCCTCGCGGGAGCGGCGATCGCCTTCATCATCTCCTTCGACGAGGCGGTGATCGCGCTGTTCGTCGTGGGTCCGGAGGCGACCACGCTGCCGGTGGAGATCTTCCGGTACGTGGAGCAGCGGACGGACCCCCAGATCGCCGCGATCTCCGTGGTCGTCATCTGTATCTCCATCGTCTTCGTCGTCCTCATCGAGCGCCTTCTCGGGCTCAAGAGAGCCCTGCGCTGAAGCCAGCCAACCCACCGGGAGAATCGTCATGATCGTCACCGTCGGACAGTTCAACGCGACCACGGACAAGGCAGCCAACATCAGCGCGGCCACCGACCTGATCGAGCAGGCCGCTCAGCAGGGGTCATCCCTGGTCGTGCTACCCGAGAACGCGATGTGGTCCGATCCCGACATCGACGCCGACGCCGAAGGAGCGGCGGAGAGCATCGACGGTCCCTTCGCGACAGCGATCGCACGACAGGCCAGAGCGAGCGGCATCACGGTCGTCGTCGGCATGACGGAGGCCCAGGGCGCTGCCGGGGGGCGGCCTTCGAACACCGTCTTCGTCGTCGACCCGCACGGCTCCCTCCAGGGCGCCTACCACAAGGTCCACCTCTACGACGCCTTCGGTTACCGGGAGTCGGACCGGATCAGGGCACACACCCCGGAGGCGGTGACGTTCACCCTGGGCGGGGTCACCTTCGGGGTCATGACCTGCTACGACGTCCGCTTCCCCGAGATGGCCCGCTTCCTGGTCGACGCCGGCGCGCAGGCGCTGATCGTCCCGGCGGCGTGGGCCGTGGGGCCCGCCAAGGAGGACCACTGGACGACGCTCACCCGTGCCCGGGCGATCGAGAACACCGTCTACGTCCTGGCCAGCGGCCAGACCGGGCCCACCTGCACCGGCCGGAGCGCCGTCATCGACCCGATGGGCCACCTTGTGGCCTCCGCCGGTGAGAGCCCCGGTGTGGTGTCCGCGGTCCTGCACCCGGAGCGCGTCAAGGAGGTCCGGGCCAAGAACCCGAGTCTGGCCAACCGGAAGTTCTCCGTCGGCTACGGCTCCGCCGTTCCAGCCGCCGGGTGAACTCCCCCCGGGGAGGGCCGGGGGCTCGCACGGATCGGTCGGACACAGGCCATTCGGTGGGAGTGCTTGTCACATGTTTCCACCAGTCGGTCAGGCGGCCCGGGTACCGGAGAACGAGAAGGTCAAACCGGCAGCGGTGACCGAGCCCGTGACGGTGTCGCCGTCGATCATTCCCTGGACACTGATCTCCACCCGTGCCGGCTCGGTCAGCTCGGCCGTACAGGTGAGTTGGTTGCCTTCGACGGTGCCGCCCGTAATCGGAACGGTGACCCCCACCTGGTTGTCGAGGATGGAGCCGGCCACGGTACCTCCCGTGGTGTCGAGGGTGAGGACGAGTTCCCTGTTCCCCGCCGGGTGGGCGAAGGTGATGTTCCAGGTCCCGTCCGGACCGGTCTTGCCACTGTTGACGTGTGCGGCGGGCACCTCGTGCGCGATCGGCGGGCGCGTCGTTTCTGCCCGCTCACCCAGACCGGGCTGGTCGGCTTTCACCGCCACACCGGCGGAGTTGAGGAAACCCGCCATCATCCGGTAATAGCCGACCAGGAACAGCAGTTCGATGACCTCGGGATCATCGTGGGTGGCGGACAGGTCGGCCCACGTCCTGTCGGAGACGAACACGTCGTCGCAGATCTCGTCGACGGCGCGCAGTACTGCGTCATCGGCCGGAGCCCAGCGCGCCGCGGAGTCGGAGAGGGCGTCGACCTCGGCTTCGCTGGCGCCCGCGCCCAACGCGGCGGGAAGGTGGTTGGCCCACTCGTAGGGAGCGTCGCACCGCAGGGCGACCCGGAGGATCACCAGCTCTCGGAGGCGCGCGGGCAACTTACCCTGGGCCAGCAGAAAACCGCCGAGGGCGGAGGAGGCCTGCATCAGCTCCGGCGTACGGGCCAGCACCTGAATGACGGTGTCGGCTCCCAGCCTCGCGAGGCGGCGCTGTTCGGCGTCCATCTCGTCGAGCGCGAGTGGCGGGATACGGGGACTCGTGGCGTGTGGCATGGCGGTTCCTTTCGGTAAGACCGCGGCTGAGGCCTCAGGTGTCGGTGGTCGGCCGGTCACGCACTTGGGGCTCGCGGCCCCGCGGGCGGAACCGCGTCTCACGCAGCACGGCCAGGAAGTGCTGCTCGGCCTGGCGAACCGTGCTGCCTTCGGGGTGGGTGGTCAGGTGGAGTGCGACGGCCCCGGTGAGGATCTGGCGGACGATCTCCAGGTCGGTGTCGTCGGGGAACCGTCCGTGTTCCTTCTCCCGCTTCAGGACCGAGCGGATCATCGCGTTGCGCGGCTCGGTGCTGAGCTTGTGGAACGTCTCGACGAACTCCGGGTGGTCGCGGATCGCGAACATGAGGCGCACCACCAGTTGGCGTGTGCGTGCGTTCTCCGGCCCCTCGATCGCATGGGCCCACCATCGGAGCATCTCTTCGATGTCGCGGGGCTCGGGAAGCTCTTCCGGTTGGTACCGGAAAGCCCGGTGGATCGCCGCGATGAGTAGTTCCGTCTTGCCGGAGTAGCGCCGGTAGACGGTCGGGCGGGTGACCCCCGCGCGCCTGGCGACCCGATCGATGCTGACCCCGGCGATGCCGTACTCGATCATCAGGTCCGAAGCGGCCTCGAGGATGGATCGGTCGGCCTCCGAACTCCGAGGGCGGCCGGGCTGGGAAGCGTTGTGCACCATACTTGGGATTTTACAATACAGTATTGTAACTTATCAAGCACCGCTCATCGTCGGAGGCTTCTCCCCACCCCGGGGACTGCCCCTTCGGTCGGGTCAGTGCGCACCGGTCAACCGAACACCGGGCGCAGGCGCTCGGCCAGCAACCGGTAGGTGTCCAAGCGCTCGGCGTAGACCCGCGCGTTGGCGGGATCGGGGCGCACCGGGGCACCGGTGGACTGCCACTCTCTGGCGGTGCGACCGATGTCGGCGGTGGTGGCCGTATGCCATACGGGACTGGCAGGAATAATGCGTGAGTTTCAGGAATCCATAGCGGCCCGGTCGGACTCGCTGCGAAGAACGCAGAATTCGTTGCCTTCGGGGTCGGCCAGGACCACCCATCCGGAGCCATCGGGATTTCGGCAATCGGCGACAAAGGCGGCACCGATCCCCAGCAGCCGTTCCACTTCCTGCTCACGCGAGGTCTCAGGGCGCAGACACAGATGGATCCGGTTCTTGATTTCCTTGGTCTCGGGCACCCGGTTGAAGTGCAGCACCGGACCCTCCGCCAGCAGCACCTCAGTCTCCCAGTCACCCGGCTCGACCTCCGGATACAGGGGACGGCCCGTCACCCTGCTCCAGAACCGAGCCAGCTCGTAGGCATCCGCACAGTCAACCGCCACGTTCTGCAATATCGAAACCATGCCCGCTAGTCTCCCTAGCTCCTGCTCCAGCCGCCACCGAATTTCCCTCGCTGCCCTGCCACAGCCGCGTTCACCCGTGTCCTTGCAGTGCGTAAGAGAAGGACAGAAGCCGCTAACATCCTGCTAGGGTGACCTCCCCCGCTGGTCGGGGAGCATGGCGTCACACTTGCTCCGCCCCCTCCATCCTCCTGGGCGGAGTTGTAGCACCGGCACGGCACGGGTGACCTCCGGGGCCGATGCGGGCAGAACATGATATTCCGACGGGCCCATGCAGCTTTCTCGATCACCCTCTCGGCTCCGCTGATGAATTCTGCACCTCGGCCCGGCACAATCCTGGATCTGCATCCCACCGAAAGGCGCGCCCATGACCAGGAAGAGGAAAACACCGACACCCGTCACGATCACCCTGTGGAGCCTGATCATCATCGGTCTGGCTGTTCTGCAGTTCCCCGGAATCCTCTTCTACCACGACGTGACCGAACCCAGAATCCTCGGAATGCCGTTCATCTACGGGTTCAACATGGTCATCTGGGCCGCCCTCTGCGCTGTGCTCTTCGTGGCGTACAAGGTCCGCTGGGGCCTGCCCCCGACCCGAGGAACTCGAGGAGCAGGACTCTCCCGACTCCGGTGAGGAGGGTCCGAAGCCATGACCACACAGAACGTGTTGGGCGTGCTGGTGATCGCAGGCTTCCTGGTGGTCCCCCTCATCATCGGCACGCTGGCGTCACGGAAATCCACGGCCACTGCGGACGACTACTTCGTCCAGGGGCGGTCCATGGGTTCGTTCGCGGTGTTCTTCACCGTCACCGCGACCTGGTGGAGCGCCTTCGCCTTCCTCGGATCCAACGCGAGCTTCTATACCGAAGGTCCGCTGTACTGGACGGCCCTGGTGTGGAACGTCCTCTTCGGCGTCATGTTCTACTGGATCGGCAAACGCGTCTGGTTCCACGGCAAACGCGGAAACTACGTCACACCGCGGGACTTCTTCGTCGGCCTGTACGGCTCCAAGCACTTGGGCACGTTCATCGCGGTCATCCTGCTGGTCTTCACCCTCCCCCACCTGCAGATCCAGCTCACCGGCGGCGCCTACCTCATGGAGGTGGCCTCCAACGGCGTGATCCCGTTCTGGCTCGGCGCGCTGCTCTTCTACCTGGTCATCATCGTCTACGTCTGGGCGGGCGGGGTCCGGGCGATCGCCTGGACCGACGTGTTCTACGGTGTGGCGATCTTCCTCGGCCTCATCGCCGCGGGGTCTTCGTCGTCGGGGAAGTCGGCGGCATGGGCACGATGTTCGACGAGATCGAACAGGTTCAGCCGGAGCACCTCGTCCTGGGCGACGGTGTGTGGATGACGTGGGTGGCCATGTTCCTCATCACCCCGATCGGCGCGCTGATGGGGCCGCAGATGTGGACCCGGATGTACGCCACGAAGAGCGCGCGCATCTTCGACCTGATGCCGTTCCTCGTGGGCCTCATGGCCTTCGCCTACATCGGTTCGATGCTGATCGGGAACTCCGCCGTGCTGCTCGACCCCGACGTCGACGATCCCGACCACGTCCTCCCGACGGTGCTCCTGGACCACGCGCCGCTCATCCTCGCCCTCCTCGTCATCGCCGCAGGTGCGGGCGCCGCCATGTCCACCGCCAACTCCCAGGTGCACGCGATGGCGGCCAGCTACACGGTCGACTTCCACGAGCGCTACATCCAGAAGGACCTTCCGGAACGGAAACGGGTCTGGGTCGGGCGCTGGGCCATCCTCGGCTTCTCCGCCCTGGCCTACGTGATGGCGCTCTACATCCCGGGTCTGCTCGTCACCATCGGCTTGGTGGCCTTCGCGGGCCTCGCACAGGTCGTCGTTCCGACGGTCGGGGCCCTGTTCTGGAGGCGTTCCAGCGTCGTGGGCGCCACCGCGGGCCTGATCGTCGGTGTCGCCACGCTGGTGCTGTTCACCGCGCTCCCCGAGTGGGCACCCGGGCCGTTCTCCGAGGGCGGCGGCGGACTCCTGTCCCTGCTGCTGAACATCATCACCTTCGTTGCCGTCAGCCTGTTCACGAAGCCCCGCGACGAGAAGATCCTCCGGAAGGTGCTCGCCAGAAAGCGGGACTTCGACCGCGAGGAATGGGAGTCCAAGGACGACCCGGACACACTTGAACCCAGTGAGAAGCCGGACCAGCGGAGCGACCACCCATGACGGATCGAGGCAACGTGACCAACAACCCCACCAGCCACGACCTCTTCGGTTTGGACCCCGACGGGTTCCTCGCCGACTTCCACCACACCACGCGCTACGGCGCGACGGAGAACGGCGGAATCGACCGCCAGGCGGCCACCGCACCCCACGGCGCGGTACGGGACTGGTTCGAGGAGCAAGCCGTCGCGCGGGGGTTCCGTGTCCTGACCGACGGGATCGGCAATATCTTCGCGACCAAGGAATGGGTCCCCGGGGCGCCGTACGTGCTGGTCGGCTCGCACCTGGACAGCCAGCCGCGGGGAGGCCGCTTCGACGGGACCTACGGCGTCGTCGCGGCGCTGCACGCGGCCGACGCCCTCGACCGGGCCGTGAAGGACGAACGCCTGGCGCCCCGGGCCAACATCGCGGTCGTCGACTGGTTCAACGAGGAAGGGGCGCGCTTCCCGCCCTCGATCATGGGAAGCTCGGTGTTCGTGGGACTGCTGGACCTCGAGACCGCGCTGCGAACCGTGGATCCGGCCGGGGTGACTGTCTCTGAGGCGTTGGCGGAGACGCACCGGCGCGGGGGCGCCGTGGACCTGCCGCTGGCAGGCTACGCGGAGGTGCACATCGAGCAGGGCCGGCGGCTGGAGCGGGCCGGGATCCCCATCGGCGTCGTGGACCGCAGTTGGCACACCCAGAAACTGCTGGTCCGGGTCACCGGGGAGCAGTCGCACACCGGTGCCACCCTGATGTCCGACCGCAGGGACGCCCTCGTGACGGCGTCACACGTGGTCATCATGGTGGAGGAGCTCGTCGACGAATTCACACCGGAGAGCATCGTGACCTCGGTCGGCAAGTTCGACGTCGAACCGAACTCACCCATCGTGGTACCGCGCCAGGTCGACCTGGTGGTGGATATCCGCGCCGACGAGAAGGCCGACGTCACCAAGGCCCGTGCACTGCTGCTCGACCGCATGGAGCGCCTTGCGGGCAGGCGGAACGTGACGATCGACGCCGAGGACTTCGACATCCGGCCGGTCCAGCAGTTCCCGCGGGACGCGGTGGACCTGGGGCAGAAGGCGGCCCGGCAGGAGGGCGAGGAATCCGCGGTGCTTGCCACCCTGGCGGGACATGACTCGGTGGCGTTGAACCGGGTGACACCGACGGTGATGCTCTTCGTGCCGTCCGTCGACGGGGTGTCGCACTGTGAACGCGAATTCACCGACGACGCTGACCTGGTCACCGGGCTCCGGGTACTGACCAACGTCACCGCGCGCATGGTGACCGGTGACCTGTCCCGGACGGAACCCGGGGGTCGGCTGCCGCATGAATGACGGGTTCGGTGGAGAAGATACTCAGGTGCCGGTTGAGCCTCCGGTTTCAGCCGACGAAAAACTCGCCGCACTTCCCGCGACCGAGGTGCTGCAGCTGTTTCGCGCCAAGGAGCTGGCACCCAGCGAGTACCTGGACATCCTGTTGGAGCGCATTTCCGCGGACTCCCGCCACGATTTGCCGCTCAATGCCTTCATGGAGGTGTTGGACGACCAAGCCCGTCATCAGGCGCGCGCCGCGGACGACTTCTATGCCCGTGGCGGGGAGACCGGCGCCTCCGGTGGTCCGGCAGGCCACGCTCTTCCGCTCATGGGCCTGCCCGTCGCCACCAAGGAGAAGCACGCGCTGAAGGGCCGCTCCCTCAGCCAGGGAATGCTCGCTTACGCGGACGCCGTGGCCGAGGACGACCACCCCATCGTCGCGCGCATCCGCCGATCCGGTGGAATCATCCACGGCAGGACGACGTCGCCGGAGTTCTCCTGTGCGACCGTGACCCATTCCAAGATCTGGGGCGTGACCCGCAACCCGTGGGACCGCCAGCTGTCACCCGGTGGATCCTCCGGCGGTGCGGCAGCGGCCCTGGCGGCCGGTATGACGCCCCTGGCGACCGCTTCCGACATCGCGGGATCGACCCGCATCCCCGCCGCCTTCACCGGCAATGTCGGGTACAAGGGGCCCTACGGGACGGTTCCGGGTGCCGGGCCGCTGGCCGCGGACTGGTACCGCGGTGACGGCGCCATGGCGAGAAGCGTGGCCGACACCGCCCTGCTGACCGACGTCATCCGGGGGCAGCACTCCTCCGACCACAGCACTCTGCCGTCCGCGGAGATCGGGGCACTGACCGGAGAACAGGCACTCTCCGCTGTACGGGACCGCCGATTGGCCTACTCCCCCACCCTGGGCAACTACCCGGTCGAACGCGGCGTGCGAGAACAGGTCGACCACGTTGTCAGCTCCCTCGAGGCCGCCGGCGCGGACATCGTCGACGTCGACCTTCCCTGGACGACAGACCAGATCCGCGACATCAGCATGGCGCATTTCGGCCACCTGCTGGCGGAAGGGATGAGCAGTCTCCTCGCCGGTCGGGAGCACACCGCGGAGGAGTACACGCTCCGCTTTATCCGGGTGGCCCGTGAGCACGCCGAGCGCCGCACCCTGTTCGACACCATAGCGGCGGAGCACCGAATCCAGACGGAGCTGTCAGCCGCACTCCAGGGCGTCGACGCGCTGTTGACCCCGGCCTCCGCGGTCCGGGCCCTGGAGGCGGACGGGGAGTACTTGGACGGGTTGACGGTCACTGACCAGCCCGACGGGGTGGACCGCAAGCTGGAGCACTACTGGGAGGCGCACATGACCGTGCCGTTCAACATAGCCAACCGCTGTCCGGTCCTGTGTGTGCCCGCCGGTTCGGCGTCGGGTTTCCCGGTGGGAATGCAGATTGTCGGTAAGCCCTTCGAGGAAAGGGGCGTCTTCGAGATCGGCCGAGCAGTGGAAGAGCTTGCACAATGAACTGCCTTGACTGCTAACTGTCATTCTCAATCGGCCAGAATTGAACCCTGAGAATCAGAACAACACACATCCTCCTATGCTCTTGGTACCAGACCATAATTCGCCCTTCGGCATGATCCAGGACTCGGGAAATCCCTGAATCCTCAACCCTTGGTTCACCCAGATGCTTGACAGAAGCCGCATCAGCAAGCCGCTGCGCTAGGAGCTCCACCCCCTCCTTCGCATCAGGCTCAAGGCCACGTGACTGTTCAGGTCTTTGGGTGAGTTGATCGGTTCGCCTGCGAGAGGGACCCCTGGGCTGCAACGATGAACCCGTGACCTCCTCCGACCAGACCGCGCCCTCCTACGAGGAGCTCGCCGCGCTGG